>CANOCD010000001.1 GCA_947564495.1 uncultured Angelakisella sp.
AGGTCAGCGTTTCAGTTCAGCTGGACATAGACCCCGGACATATCGTTGGCGGAGCTGCATCCCCACTGGATGCCGCCCATGCCCTTGGCGCAGCCAACGATGCCGTTTTCGTAGTAGAGGCAGATGACCGGCAGGTCCTCGGCGGCGATCTCCTGGATCTGGCGGTAGAGGTCCTTCCGCTTGGCGTCGTCGCTTTCGCCCACCGCCTCGTCGACGAGACGGTCCACCTCCTCGCTGGTGTACCAGGAGCGGTTGTTGCTGCCGGTGGTGTAGTAGATCCGGCGCACGTCGTCCCCGGCGGAGTTGAAGCCGATGCCGTAGAGGCAGCACTCAAAGTCGCCGCTGGTCACGGCGCTGGTCATGCCGGCGGTGTCCACCTCGTTGATGTTCAGGGTGATGCCGATCTCCTTGAGCTGGGCCTGGATGACCTCGGCGGAGACGACACGCTCCCCGCTGACGCAGGTGATGGTCAGCTCCAGGCCATTGGGGTAGCCGGCCTCGGCCAGGAGGGCCTTGGCCTTTTCCGGGTCGTAGTCGTAGCCCTCAAAGCCGTCGTAGTAGCCGTACTGGTTGGAGCCCCAGAAGGTTTTGCCGGGGACGCCGTAGCCGTCCTTGCAGGCCATGATGATCTCGTCCCGCTTGATGGCGTGGGCGATGGCGTGGCGGACCAGCTTGTTCTGGACCGGGCTCTGCTTGTTCTGGTAGTTGAAGGCGAAATACTGGCAGTTGGGGCTGTCGTAGGTGATGACGTCCACGTTGGGGTCGTCCTCCAGGGCGGCGATGTCGATGGGCACCACGTTGTCACAGAGGTCGATCTCCCCGGTCTGGAGGGCGATGGCCCGGGCGGAATCCTCGGGGATGTACCGGACCTTCAGCTTCTTGGTGGGGGTCAGCTCCCGGTGGTAATCGTCAAAGCGGTGGAAGGCCATGTAGTCGTTGGTGACGAACTCGTCCAGCACCCACACCCCGGCGCCGATCTTGTAGCCCTCCTCCGGGTCGTCGGCAAAGGCTTTTTCCGAAAGGATGGAGCAGACCGGCAGGGAGAGGGTGTCCAGCAGGTCCTGGTTGGGGCTCTTCAGGGTGAGGCGCACCGTTTTTTCGTCCACCGCCTCCACCTTTTCAAACAGCCCCACCCGGGACTTGGAGGCCACGCCGTCCTTGCCCCGCTCCATGGTGAAGAGGACGTCCTGAGCGGTGACCGGCTCCCCGTTGTGGAACTTGGCGTCGGCGTTGAGGGTGAACTCGATGGTCTTGTCGTCCACCCAGGTCCAGCTGTCGGCCAGGTCGGGCTGGATCTCGTTGGTGACGGTGTTCAGGTCCACCAGGGTGCCGTGGAACAGCTTCAGCACCTGGTTCTGCACCGTGTTGGCCAGGGCCTGGGGGTCCAGGGTGGTCACCTGCATCCGCAGGGCGATGACCACCTCTTCCTTGTATTGGGGCTCCCCGGCGGGCCCGCCGGGAGTTTCCTGGGAGGGGCCGGGCTGGTTCCCCGGGGCGGAGCCGCCGCCGCCATTGCCGCCGCAGGCGGCCGCCGAAAGGGCCAGGACCAGGGCCAGGGCCAAAGCGAGAAGTCTTTTCATAAAACAGGGTCCCCTTTCTTTTTCGGGCCTGTTCCCGGGCCGGCCGTGAACAGGCTCCTTTTTTCCAGCGATGGGTCTTTCCCGTCGGGGGCGGGACAAGGCCCCTCCCCGATACCCCTATCTTACTATGAAGTTTTTTTCAGTTCAAATATCTTTTTTTGCCAAAAAGTATTCCTCCAAGCTATACAAAAGGGAAGTCCTTCCTGTTTTTTATGAAAATTCGACAGAAGCCTTTGCTCTGCTTTAGTAATTTATTACATAAAATCATTAAAACTCCCCTGGACAGAAAACTTGCCAATTTTGAAGATGTTGTTATAATCAAAACTGACCCGCCCCTGTTTTTCAGGACAGGGGAAGAAGAAATTTTATCGGAAAGCGGACGGTGAAGTGCATGAAGGATTTTGACCAGACCCTGGAGGAATATGTTTCCCGGCACGAGGAGGAGCTGATCGAACGCCTGGCCGACCTGGTGCGCCAGCCCAGCGTCAGCAGCAGCGGGGAGGGGGTCAGCGCCTGCTGCGACAAGATCATCGCCAGGATGGAGGAGATCGGCATCCGGGCCCGGCGCCACGAGGTGGAGCCCTACCCCGTCATCACCGGGCAGCTGGGGGATGACCCGGCCAAAAAGACGGTGTTCGTCTACGCCCACTATGATGTCCAGCCCACCGGGGATCTTTCCCTGTGGAAAACGCCCCCCTTCGCGCCCGACGTCCGGGACGGGGCCATCTACGGCCGGGGCACCGCCGACAACAAGGGGCCTCTCTCCGCTCACCTCTGCGCCGCCGAGTTCTGGCTCCGGGAGTTCGGGGAGCTGCCCGTCAACGTCAAATTCCTCTTTGAGGGCTGCGAGGAGAGCAACAGCGCCGGGCTCCACCAGTTTCTGGAGACCCACCAGGAGCTGCTCCGGTCCGACGTCACCTTTTTCTGCGACGGCTCCAAAAACCACAACGACACCCCCATCGTCGCCCTGGGGGTCAAGGGGATGCTCTACGTGGAGCTGCGCCTTGCGACCATGACCCGGGACCTCCATTCCCAGTACGCCCCGGTGCTGCCCAGCGCCGCCTGGCAGCTGGTGGAGCTGCTGGGCAAGCTCCGCAAGGACGGCGTGGTCCAGATCCCCGGCTTCTACGACGACGTCCTCCCCGTCACCCCCCAGGAAAAGGCGGTCTACGACGCCCTCCCCGACGTGTCGGCGGACCTGAAGCGCACCTACGGGGCCCTGCCCTCCTACGACCCCAAGCTGGGCTACTATGGCCAACTCAACGGGACGCCCTCCTTCAACATCGCTGGCCTCCTCTCCGGCCACACCGGAAAGGGCACCGCCACCGTCCTCACCTCCACCGCCATGGCCCGCATCGATATGCGCCTGGTGGCCGCCCAGGACGGGAACAAGATCCTGGCCAGCCTAAAGCGGTACATCAGGGACCTGGGGTACGACAACGTGGAAGTCATCTGCCACGGCGTCACCCCGCCCTCCAAGACCCCCCTGGATACCCCCTACCTGGCCCCCGTCCAGCGGGCCACCGACCGGGTGTTCGGCAAGTCCATGGTCTACCCCAACCGCCCCTCCACCGCCCCGGACTACTTCTGGACCTCCCTGCTGGGGACCCCCACCATCCAGGTGCGGTGGTGCGACTTCGATTCGGACAACCACGCCCCCAACGAGCACCTGGGGCTGGAAAACTACCTGCGGGGCATCAAGCTCACCGCCACCGCCTTCCAGGAGATCGGGATGCTTTGACAGGAGGCTTGACAGAGCCCCGGGACAAGGGGTATCATAAAGTTTTCCAGAGGTGAACAAAGGCTTCACGCAGTAAGGAGGCTGTCAGATGAGACCTGTTGAGATCGAGACCTTTTTGGAGTACCACTTTCTTTCCTCCCCCGCCTTTTCCCCCGACGGGGCGTGGGCGGCCTTTCTGGACCGCCAGGCGGACCTTGAGAAAAACGGCTACCGCTGCGACCTGTGGGTCCTCCGCCTGGCGGATAAATCCTGCCGCCGGCTGACCTGGGACGGCGGGACCCGGCACTTCGCCTGGGACGGGGACAGCCGCCTGGTGGTGGCCCGGCCCGCCCCGAAAGATCCCCATGGCACCGTCCTTTCCGTCCTGGACCCGGAGACCGCCCGGGAGGAGGCCCCCGTCCTGCTGCCGGTGAAGGTCCTCCAGCTGACCCCCCTGGGGGATGGCCGGTTCGCCGCCCTGGCGGAGTACCGGGTCCCCGGCAAGGCGGTGGACCCCGACGCCCCCTATCATGTCTTTGAGGAGCTCCCCTTCCGGTGGAACGCCCAGGGCTTGGTCAACGGGGTCCGCAAGCGGATCTACCTCTGGGACCCCCAAAAGACCGGGGAAGAGGCCCTTACTGCGGTGACCGGGGAGGACTTCTACGTGGGCAACCTCACCACCTCCCCCTGGCGGCTCTCGGCGGAGGGGGACTGGCTCCTCTTCCTGGGCCAGGAGATGTCCGGCGGGGTGCAGAAGCAGTACCCCGGGCTCTACGGCTGGCGGCTCTCCACCGGGGAGCTGCGGCGGTACATCCCCGAGGACACCATGAAGGTGGAGGCAGGCCAGATCCTGCCCGGGACAACAAAAGCCATCGTCACCGCTACCGACGGGGCGGAGTACGGCGCCTGCCAGATGCCGGAGTTCCACACCCTGGACCTGGAGACCGGGGCCCTGTCCCCCCTCTGCCGGTACGAGCTTTCCATCGGGGCGGCCATCACCACTGATTCCGCCCTGGGGGCCGGCATCACCAACAAGGCTTTTGGGGATAGCCTTTACTTCATCACCATGGACGGCGGCTCCTCCTACCTGCGGCGGATCGACCAAGAGGGGAAGCTCTCTGAATACCTCACCCCGGAGGGAAGCTGCGCCTCCTTTGACATCTGCCCGGGGCATCTGCTGTGGCTGGGGATGCACGGCGGCCTCCGGGAACTCTACCTGGACGGGGAGCAGGTCACCCGCATGAACGATGAGCTGCTGGCGGGTCTTACCCTCTCGGTCCCGGAACCCCTGGAATCCCGGCGGCCCGGCGGGGAGACAGTCCAGGGCTGGGTGCTGCCCCCGGCGGGCTACCAGCCGGGGAAAAAGTACCCCGGCATCCTGAACATCCACGGCGGGCCCCGGGCGGCCTTCGGCCCGACCTACTTCCACGAGATGCAGGTCTGGGCCTCCGCCGGGTACTTCGTCTTTTACTGCAACCCCCACGGCAGCGACGGCCGGGGGAACGCCTTCGGGGATATGCGGGGACTGTACGGCACCATCGACTATGAAGACCTCATGGCCTTTACCGACGCCGTCCTGGCCGCCTGGCCGGACATCGACCCGGACCGCCTGGGGGTCACCGGGGGCAGCTACGGCGGCTTTATGACCAACTGGATCATCGGCCACACCCGCCGGTTCCGGTGCGCCGCCTCCCAGCGGAGCATCTCCGACTGGGCCCTTTCCGAGTTCATCAGCGACTGCGGCTACCAGCGCAACGCCGCCAAGATGGGGGCCACCGCCCATCAGGACCACGAAAAGCTCTGGGACCGGTCCCCTTTGAAATACGCCCCAGAGGTGGTCACCCCCACCCTCTTCCTCCACTCCTACGAGGACTACCGCTGCCACCACTCCCACGGGGTGGCCATGTTCACCGCCATCCGCCAGCGGGGGGTCCCCAGCCGCCTGGTGCTGTTCCAAAAGGAGAACCACGAGCTTTCCCGCTCCGGCGCCCCCAAAAACCGGATCACCCGGATGCGGGAGATCCTAAACTGGATGGACAAATACCTGAAGGCGTAGAACACGCCCCAAAAACAGAAACAGCGGGCGCCGTGAGGTCCACCCCCACGGCGCCCGCTTTTTTTCTCTTTTCCGGGGCAAGCTAAATGCTGTACCCCCCGTCCTTCCCGGCCCGCACCTGGAAGAACACCGCCGCGCCCCCGGCGATGAGCACCAGGGCCCCGGCCAAAGGCAGGGCCCACCCGGGCAGCCCGCCCTCCCCGCTGTCCTCCTCCGCCTCCGGCGGGAGGGAGGAGGAGGGCTCGGGCTCGGGGGGCTCCGGGGGCTCGGCCAGCTGGTCCTCCGGGGGGACGGTCACCTCCGCCTCGCTCTCCGGAGGCGTGGCCTGGGCCGGCCCGGTGGGGGCGGCGGTCCCGACAGCCCCCCAGACGTTCCGCAGGGAGACCACGTACCGCCCGCCCCGGGAAAGGGGCAGCTCCGCCATCCCGTCACTTGTCACGGTGACGGCGGCCCGGTAGTCCAGCCGGGTCTCGTTCTCGTTGTAGTAGGAAAGGTACACCGTTTTCCCGGCGTGCTCCTCCCCAACCGGCCAGGAGAGGATGCCGTCGCAGGGGAGGGCCCCGGTGTAGGCGGTCTCCAGCTGGGCGATGTCGCTGCCCTCCACCGCCGCCGAAAGGCTGCGGTAATCCAGTTCCTCCACCGAAAGGTCGTAGTAGATCCGCCCGGCGGGGATGGTCACCCCCTTGGCGGTGTCAAAGATCCAGCTGTATCTGCCGTAATCCAGGGTGAGGAGCAAACCCTCCTTCCCCGCTTGGCGGAACAGGTCCTGCCCCACCGTCTCCCCGCTCCCCACCCGGAGGGAGAGCCCCTTCCGGCCGTCGCTGACGGTGTTGACGGCGTCCTCCCAGCCCAGGGAGCCGCCGGAGCTCCCCCCCGAGCCGCTCCCGGCGCTGCCGCCGCTTACCTTGAGGGCGGGCTGCTGGTAGACCGTCTTGTCCTGGTTCTTGTCCAGGGCCACCATCTCAGCCCCGGCGGAAAAGGCGGAGGCGGGGAGGGGCTGGGAGAAGGTGAGGTCGGCAAGCTCCACGCTGCCGCTGTTGGCGATAGGGCGCAGGCGGTCGATGACCACGGTGAGGGTGGTCTTGCCCTCCGCCGAGGTGGTCCGGACCTCCTGAAAGTGGGCGGGGGAATCGTCCCGCCACTCCACCTTGGGGGCCTCTACCTGGCGGTTGACGATGATGTCGAACTGCACCGATTCAAAGCTGCTGTGAAAGGCGTCCAGGCGCAGGGTGTACTGGTTTTCCGCCCCGCTGGACTTCAGGACGATACAGGGCTGCTGGGCGGCAAAGGCGGTCACCGCCCCAAGGACGATGGCCAGGGCCAGAGCCGCCGGCAGGAGCCGAAGAAAGGGTCGTTTCATAGTCTGTTATTCCTCCAGGGTGATTTTGGGCATCGACTCGTAGGTGGGGGAGGGAATCCAGCGGGTGGTGCTGGTGATCCGGCCGCTGCCCCCCTCGGGGACGTCGGTGCGGTGGAGCTCCGCCATGATCCAGGTGGGCAGCAGGCTGCTGAGGCAGGCTTCCCCGTCCTCCTGGGCGGCGGCGGACCCTTCGGTCTGCTGCTTGGGGACAAAGACCCACAGGCCGTTGTCGATCTCCCCCATGTCCCCGGATTCGGGCAGGGCGGCGAAGAGGTAGACCTCCCCCTCCAGGGGGACCCGGTCCTGCTCGGTGATCTCGTCCTTGGCCATGTCGCCGGTCTGGTTCCGCCCGTAAAGGCGGACGGTGTTGAACACCGGGTTGCCCCGGAAACTGCCGGTGATGATGAGGGTGCCTGCTTTCAGTTCCCCGTAGTCCTCGGCCAGGATGCCGGTGCCGTTTTCCCCGAACTGGATGCTGTCCCCGGGGTAGGCGGCGAAGTCCATGGCCTCGGGGGTCATCCCCTGGGGCAGGCCGCTGACCCGGATGATCTTGGCGTCAAAGGGGCAGATGCTCCCGTCGTGGTCTTTGCGGGTGAAGAACCGCAGGGTCCCGGCGGTGTCGGCCAGCTCCTGCCAGCCGGTCTCCAGGACGGTGGTGTAGGTCTCGCCGTCCTGGCTCGCCTCCACCGTGACGGTGCCGTTGGTCTGGGGGACGGGGCCGGAATCCAGCACCCGCCCGTCGGGGAGGGAGAAGCTGTTGAAGCGTATCCCCGCCACGGGGCGGGCCTGGTGGAAGGTGGCGAGGATGACCCCGTCCTCCCCCTGGGTCCTGCCGTACTCCTCCCTGGGGATGATGTTGTCGTGGGCGATGTTCAGCTCCTGGGCCTGGGCTTCGCTGATGACATAGCCCAGGATGTCCACCGCCTTCACCGAGTAGGTGACGGCCTTGTTGTTCACCGAGCCCAGGGTGTCGGTCCAGACCGTCGCCCCGGAGGCGGCGGAGAGGAAGGCCACCGTTTCGGTCTTTCCGTTCAGCTCCCGGCTGATCTCGTACCCCAGCATCTTGGCGTCGGGGACGGGGGTGATGGTGACGGTGGCCCAGCGGGCCTCCTTGTCGTAGCTGGCGGTGATGCCTGCCGACCCGCTCTGGCGCCGGGTCCCGGCCATCCGCTCCCGGCGGGACTGGTCGGTGAGATACTGGAGCTTCCGCTCCTCCACGGGGCCGCTCTGGCCGCCGGGCTCAAAGCCCCAGCTTTGGAAGAAATCGGAGAGGTCGTGCCCGGCCACCTGGCTGGCGGCGGCCATAAAGCCGTCGTCCCCGCCGCCCCGGTAGACCTGGTTGAGGCGCTGGTAGAAGTTGTCATCCGCCCCGTCGTAGGCAAGGTGGAGCTGCCAGTACATTCCCAGGCTGACAAAGACGTCGTTGGACATCCCCGACTGGCCGGAGGTGACCTTCTGGTAAACGCCTTCGTACTTGTTGGATTTTTCCAGCCGGGAGGCCAGGGCGTTGTCCCCGCCGTCGTAGGTCTGGGCAAAGAGGGAGTAGATGTTGTTGGTGATCTCCGCCTTGCCCAAGGTGTCCATGACGTGACCGATCTCGTGCTGGATGCCCCAGCCGAAGAGGCCGTTGGGATTCCCGGCCCCGGTGGCCGAGACGGGCCGCCCCCCTGTCATGCCGGAGCAGGAGCCGAAGCCGATGCCGATGTGGTTGCCGGCGGCGTACATAAAGGCGTTGCCGAACATCCGCATATACCGGATGTTGTGCCGGGAGGCGGAAGCCTCCAGGGCTTCGGAGCTGACGCCGTGGGTGCGGTACATGAGGGTCATCAGCTCCTCCCAGGCAAGGCCGTCCTGGTAGAGGGCCTCCGCCTTATCCCCGGTGCCAAGGCCCGCCCGGACCTGGCTGGCGGGGAGGGAGAGGAGGACGTGGGGGAAGGAAATCTCGGTGGCGTTGAGGTAGTGGGTCTGGAGGGTCTGGCCGTTCATCCCCGCAAGGGAGGCGTTGTAGTACCGCTCCAGCTCCTCCAGGTAGAGGGTGATCCGCACCTTGATGGTGGCGGGGTCCAGCTGGTGCCAGTCGGAGAGTTCCAGCACCGGGATGGCCGTCCCGCCCCGGAACTGGAGGCGGATCTCCCCGGCCCTATCCCCGGCGTACTCCAGGTAGAGGGAGCCGCCCTTCTGGGGGGAGACGTCGTTGATCCTGGGGATGGTGATGATGTTCCGCCCGTTTTCCAGCTTCTGGACCGGGCTCCGCCACTTGGCGGCTTCGGCGTAGTGCTGGGTGGGGATGAGGTTCACGATCTCCCCTTCTGGGATCTGGGCGTAGACCACCACCTGGCTCCCGGCGGCGGCGGTGACCCCGGCGGGCTGGAGGGTGCTGATCCGCTTGGGGTCCTTCCCGGCGTCCCGGGCCTGGAGGGTGTCCACCACCCGGCCCAGGGCGGAGCCGTCCCCGGCAAGGAGCCGTTCCGCCAGGTCCAGCTCATCCAGGAGGATCTCCTTGTTGACATAGTACCCGTCCCCGCTCTGGAGCCGGGCCCGTAGCTCGTCGATCCGGGCCTTGGTGGCGTCGGGGGCGATCTGGGTGTAGGAGCTGTCCCGGAACAGGGCGGCGATGCTGTCGTCGATGTCGTCGTAGGTGTAGAAGGCGATCTCGGAGAGGGAAGAGGGCTGGGGGGTGCCGTCCCCCTGGCGCACCAGCACCGAGAGCTTCTTGATGTGGTCGCTGCGCTTAAAGGGAAGGATGGCGTAGCCGGTGGTCTTGGGGTCATTGCGGACAATGGGGGCAATGCCCACGTTGCCCTCCGGCATATTGGTGAGTTTCCCTTCGTCGGGGGTCAGCCAGGTCATGTTGCCGTCCTTATCCCAGGCGGCGATGGAGTACCGCTGGAGGGACTGGGGGAAGCCCTTGTTGAGCCGGGGAACATAGATGAGGTAATCCATGCTCTGTTCCTCGTCGAACTCAAAGGTGATCCGGCTGCTCTCCCACCAGACCCGGGCGGTCCAATGGGTCTCGAAATCCCCGTCGTACATCCACTTGGGGTCAAATTTGCCGCCGTACTCCCCGGAGACGTTGTTCTTGTTCTCCAGCCAGGCGTTGACGATGGCGCTGTTGGGGATTCGGTTGAGGGTCGGCAGGGTGGGGAAGTTGAGAATTTCCTTCTCCGGCTTGCCGGTGGCGGTGAGGGAGGGCTTGCTGAAGCCGATCTGGTTCCCGGCGGTGACGTAGAAGTCGTAGGAGGTGTCGTTGACCAGGCCGGTCACCGTAAAGGAGGTGCCGGTGGTCTTTTCCGCCGCCAGGGCGAAGTCCTTCCCGGCAGTCTCTTTATAGTAGAGGTTGTAGAAAGCCGCGTCCTCAGTCTTTTTCCAGCTCACGGCAATGGCGCTGTCCTCGGGGGTCAGGGAGAGGTTATCCGGGGGCAGGGGCGCCTTGGAGGGCTGGGGGACGCAGGAGACGACGGCGGAGGGGCCGCTGGTCCAGTCCCCGCTGTAGGCACAGACCGAGAAGTAGTAGGTGGTCAGGTTCTTGAGGCCGGACACCACCGCCTCGGGGGCGCCGACCTTCAGCTGGCGGCTGAGGGCGTTCTGGGCCTCGCCGTACTTCACCAGGTAGCCGTCCACGTTGTCCACCGGCCGCCAGGTCAGGGTGGCGGAGCCGCTGCCGGCCTGGGCGTAGACGTTCCGGGGGATGGAGGCCCCCAGGTCCAGGTTCTCGGGGATGATGTCCCGCAGGAACTCGATCTTTTCCACCACGGCGTAGGTGGCGGCGCCGTCCTCGCCGTAGACCTTTTCCACGGTGATGGTGATCTTCTTCACCGGGACCCGCTTGCCCAGGCGGATGACCACCTCGCTTTCCCCCAGCCGCCGTTCGGTGGCGTAGACCCCGGCGGGCGGGGTCTTGTCAAAGGGGATCTCCTCGGTGGAGCCGTCCTCGTACTCCACCAGGACCGAGCCCTCCTCCAGCGCCCCGGTGGCGGCGGGGGAGAGGATGGAAAGCTGGCTCATCTCCTTGGGCTGGGCGAAGGTGACAGGGATCTGGCAGAGGGAGCCCTCCCCGGCCACCAGGCGGACCTTCTGGCCGTTGTCCAGGAAAAGGTCCTCAATGCTGGCCCCGTTGGTGATCTGGACGCCCCCCCGGGCCAGTTCCCGGGCAACGGCGTCCAGGTCCACCAGACCCTCGGGGGAGAGGGCCCCGTCGTAGACCTCCTCGGGGCGCTTGGCCGCCATGTTGTGGTGGACCAGGGACAGGTCCACCAGGTCCACCTTGCCGTCCAGGTTCAGGTCGGCGTTGGGGTCGGAGGTGCCGAAGGCGGCAAAGACCCGGTCCAGGTCCCCCTGGCCGATGGTCCCGTCCCCGTCCACATCCCCCAGGGCAAAGCCGCCGCTCTCGGCGCTGACGCAGAGGCGGGGGGCGCAGTCTTTGATCTCAAGCTCCCGGGAGGTATAGGGGGAGAAGCCCTTCCCCGCCAGGGAGACCCGGTAGCGGTCCTCCCGGGGCAGGCCGGAAAAGCTCACAAGGACAAAGCCCACCCGGTCGTTGCCGCCCAGGGGAGCGTCCTCCGGGTTGTGGCAGGAGACACGGGCCCGGGCCTCCCCGCCCCCGAAGGGGAAAGTCTCCTCGGCGTCGCTCCCCCCCAGGGAGAGGGCGAAGGAGCCCCCGCCGCTCCCCGTCAGGGTGAGGGTGACCCCCCGCTCCCGAAGGTTTGCCGGGGATTCCCGGTAATCCAGCCCCAGGACGACATCCAGCCGCCCCCCGGCGGCCTCGGCCCCGTAAGCGGGCAAAGCAAAAGCCACAAGGGCAAGGATCACGGTCAAAAAAGCCGCAAGCGTTCTTCTCATGTTACCTTAACTCCTCTGTTGTTCATTCCATGCGGGAAATTACACCATTTTACAGTATAGCATAGTTTTCGACGGATTTCCAGGGGGTGCCTTCTTTTTTCGGGGGGCTGGGTGGGCGGGGAAAGACTGCCTTGAACCGGGCCGGGGCGGGTGCTATAATAGAGCGGACAAAGGACAGAGGGAGGGTGACGTTTATGGGAAGCCGGGTCTGTACCAGCCTGGAAAGCTGCCTGGAGGGGATCTCCGCCGCCAGGGCGGGGGAGGTTCTGACCGTCCGCCTGGAGGAGGGGCAGGAGCTGCCCTGTCTTGCCGTCTCCTGCGTGGAAGGCGGACGTTGGTTTACCTGTTCCCTGCGGGGGAATGACGGGCTGTTTTTCCTGGTGGAAAAGAGCTTTTTGGCCTACATCGAGAAGGAGCTGGACCCGGAGCAGATGCTTCTTTCCCTGGAGGCGGTTCGGAGCGCGGCGGGGATCTTTTTCGAGTACCGGGGGGATGTTCAGCGGTGCGCCGAGTGGATACACGAGTGGGGAGCGGAATATTAGACAGGGACAGTTTTTCGGGGAGCCGCAAGGAAAGCGGCTCCCCGTTTTGTGCTGTATGGGCCGGGCCGGTCAGTGGATGATGCCGTAAAAGTAGTCCTCGAAGTATTGCAGGGAGAGGGAGTCGTCCCGGCGGTCGGCCAGGGTGATGAGGGCGGTGTGGGTGTAGTAGGTGGGGTGGAGGGGGACGGCCACCAGCTCCCCGTCGCCGGTGTACTGGTGGGCCACCCCGGAGGAGAGGTAGCAGATGCCGATGTCTGCCCGGACCATGCCGATGAGGCTTTCCATATCCGGGCAGGTGCAGACGATGACCGGGGGATGGACCCCCGAGTCGGCGAAGATGGATTCCATGGACATCCGGATGCTGGTGGACTTTTCGTTGGCGATGACCGGCTGGTCCACCAGGTCCTCCATGGTGACGAACTCCCGGTTGGCGATGGACCGCCTCCGGCTGCACAGGACGGTGATGACGTCCTCGGAAAAGACCCGGACCTTGAGCCGGGGGTCGGTCCTGCCCTTTTCCACGTGGATGTTGGTGATGGCGGCGTCCAGCTCCCGGTGGAGGACCTGGTCGATGAGGGTGGAGCTCCAGGCGATGTGGAACTTGATCTGGATGTTGGGGTAAAGGGCCTGGAAGCCGCTGATGTACTGGGGGATGTTCAGGTGGGAAAGGGTGCTGAGAAGGCCGATGGAAAGGGAACCCAGCATCTCCCGGCGGCAAAGGTCCATGCTCTGGGAGAGCTGGTCCATCTCCTCCAGGATGTTCCGGGCCCGGCGGACGAACTCCTCCCCCGGCCGGGTGAGGGTGACCCGGCGGGTGGTGCGCTCAAAGAGCTTTAACCCCAGCTCCGCCTCCAGGCCGCTGATCTGCTGGGAAAGGGCCGGCTGGGTGATGAACAGCTGCTCCGCCGCCCGGGAGTAGTTGGCGGTCTCCGCCAGCTTGACCACCGAGCGCAGGGTGGATAGTTCCATAGGGGCCTCCTTACAACTTATAACCTGGGCTTATCAATTCTATTATAAATCCCAATTTCACTTGGCGCAAGTCTTTTGCTATACTTGATTCAGAAAAAATTTTCCGAGAAAGAGACCCAAGTCTACAAATCCCAAGGAGGAGATCAACATGAAGTATTACCGTGTCCGACCCACCCGCCGGCTGGCGGGGGAGGTGACGGTCCCCGGCTCCAAGAGCCAGACCGCCCGGGGCCTGGTGCTGGGCACCCTGGCCAAGGGGACCAGCCACGTCCTCAACCCCATGCTGAACCTGGATAACTACGACATCGCCGAGTGCTGCCGCCGCCTGGGGGCCCAGGTGGACACCTCCAACGACAACGACTGGGTGGTGACCAGCCCGGGCCTGGAGGGCCTCCACGTCCCCGCCGCCGTCCTGGACGTGGGCAACTCCGGCACCGGCTTCTACTTCCTCACCACCATGGCCGCCATGCTCAAGGGGAAAAGCGTCATCACCGGGGACTACCAGATCTGCTACCGCCCCATCGCCCCCCTCCTGGACGCCATCCGGGAAATGGGGGGCAAGGCCACCTCCACCCGGGACAACGAGCTGGCCCCACTTGTCATCGAGGGCCCCGTGGAGGGCGGGCACACCGTCCACCTCAACGGCAAGAACGTCCAGTGGTCCATCGGCCTCATGGTCTGCTGCCCCGCCCTGGAGGGGACCACCACCATCAAGTTCGACAACCTGGGGGAGCGCCCCTACGCCAACCTTACCATGGACTGGATGAAGGCCGCCGGGGTGGAGCTCATCAACCACGACTACGAGGAGTTCGTCATCCCCGGGGGACAGACCTACCACCCCTTCACCAAAAAGACGGCCTGCGACTGGTGCAGCGCCAGCTACCCCATGGTGGCCGCCGCCATCATGCCCGAAAGCTGCTGTATCAAACTGCTAGATATGGACGTCAACGACTTCATGGGGGAGCGCCACTACGTGGACTGGATCAACGCCATGGGCGGCCACGTGGAGGTCCTGAACGACGGCAAGGACGGGGTCATCGTGGAGGGCGGCCATGAGCTCCACGGCATCGAGATCGACTGCGGGGATACCCCCGACGCCGTTCCCGCCTTGGCCGTCCTGGGCTGCTACGCCCAGGGCAGGATGGTGCTGACCAACATCGCCGCCAGCCGGATGAAGGAGACCGACCGGGCCGCCACCATCGCCGGGGAGCTTCGGAAGATGGGCGCCAAGATCGACGAGGGCCCCGACAGCCTCACCATCTACCACTCCCCCCTCCACGGCACCGCCATCGACGGCCACCACGACCACCGCATCGTCATGGCCACCGCCGTTGCCGCCCTGGGGGCGGAGGGGGAGACCATCATCGACTCGGTGGAGCACGTGGGCGTTTCCTACCCCCGGTTCTACGAGGAGATGAAAGGCATCGGCGCCAACATCACCCGCCTGTCCGAGGACTGACCCCTGGCGGAACTTTCCTGTTCCCAGCGCAAACCTTTTTTGCTAGAATGATATTCAGGAGGGAAAATGATGAAAAGATTTCTGACCGTGTTCCTGTCCGTCGCCATGGTGCTGACCCTTGCCGCCTGCGGAGGCGGCGGCCAGCCCCAGAACAGCAGCAGCCCCGCTCCCGCCGCCCCTGACGCCTCCGCCCCGGCCCCCGAGGGCCCCCGGGCCGAGACCCTTCGCATCACCATCGGCACCGCCGGGACCTCCGGCGCCCTCTACCCCATGGGGGTAGCCATGGCTGAGACCATCACCAAGCACGTGGAGGGCGTCTCCGCCACCGGCGAGGCCACCGCCGCCTCCATCGAGAACCTGCGGAACCTCCACGAGGGCAAGATGGGCATGGCCATCTCCCAGACCGAGGTCGCCTCCTTCGCCTACAACGGCACCGGTGCCTACGAGGGCAACGCCTACACCGACATCCGGGCCATGTACGCCACCATCAACAACTACCTCCAGGTCTTTACCCTGAAAAACAGCGGCATCCAGTCCATCGCCGACCTGGAGGGCAAGACGGTGAGCATGGGCTCCGCCGGCAGCGGCGGGGAGCTTGCCGCCCGTGCCATGCTCTCCGCCTACGGCCTGGATTACACCAAGGTGAACGCCCAGTTCATGGGGGAATCGGACGGCGCCGCCGCCCTTAGCGACGGCAAGATCGACGCCATGATCGCCACCCACCCCATCAACTCCGCCGCCCTCACCGAGCTGACCACCTCCTGCGAGGCGGTCCTGGTCCCCATCGAGTCGGAGGAGTTCTACAAGCTGTACCCCGCCTATGTCCCCTACACCGTCCCCGCCGGGACCTATCCCCACAACGACACCGACGTGGTCATCCCCCGGTCCCGGATCATCATGTGCACCTCCACCAACAGCGGCCTTACCGATGACGACATCTACGAGATCACCAAGGCCGTCTGGGAGAACCGGGACGAGTGGGCCTCCAGCGCCAAGGCGGTAGAGACCCAGGTGGTCTGGGAGGACGTCCTGGTGGGCATCGACATCCCCCTCCATCCCGGCGCCATCCGCTACCTGGAGGAGAAGGGGGTCAAGGTCCCCGACAACCTGAAGGGCTGAGCCTTTCCATCCGATCAAAAGAAACCGCGGGGCGGACGGCTCGGTGCCGCCTGCCCCGTATCCTGTTTATCGAGGTGACACGAATGAATGAAAAACGCCCGGGCAGGGAGAACCGGCTCCTGGGCCTCCTTCTTTCGGGGGTCTGCGTCTTTGCCTCCCTGTTCCATATCTTCATCGCCTGGGATACCTCCATCAGCATCGTCCAGCAGCGGGTGTTCCACGTCTTTGTCATGGTCCTCATCTACTTCCTGATGCAGACCGAAAAGGCCCAAAGGGAAGGGAAGAGACTGGGGCTCCTTTACGGCCTCCTCTCCCTGGGGGCGGTGACAGTCGGGGGCTACTTCCTGGCCAACACCACCCTGGAGGCCCTTCTGAAGCGGGGCATCAGCGGCACCACCACCCTGGACGTGGTCATGGGGGTGCTCCTCATCGCCGCCGTAATGGTTCTGGCCTGGCGGACGGTGGGCTGGGCCCTCACCGCCCTCAGCGCCATCTTCATCGCCTACGCCATGGCGGGCCCCTATATGCCGGAACTTATCGCCCACAAGGGCTACAACATCCCCTACATCACCAACTACGTGGCCTGGACCAGCGAATCCATCTTCGGCACCTGCGTCAGCGCCTGCGTCTCCTTTGTGGCCCTCTACATCATCTTCGGGGAGCTGCTGGATAAGTTCGGGGCGGGGCAGTTTTTCATCGACATCGCCTACGCCCTTACCGGGCGGATGAAGGGCGGGCCCGCCGAAGCCTCGGTGGTCTCCAGCGCCCTTATGGGCTCCATCAACGGCTCCGCCGTGGCCAACGTGGTCACCACCGGCACCTTCACCATCCCCCTGATGAAAAAGGTGGGCTACCGCCCGGAATTCGCCGGGGCGGTGGAGGCGGTGGCCTCCACCGGCGGCCAGCTCCTCCCCCCGGTGATGGGGGCGGCGGCCTTCGTCATGGCGGACCTCACCGGCATCCCCTACTCCACTATCATCATCGCCGCCATCATCCCCGGCATCCTCTACTACCTCAGCCTGGGGGTCTCGGTCTACCTGGAGGCGGACAAGCGGGGCCTGGAGGCCGAAAGCGGCGACCGCCTGCCCCGGGTGAAGCAGGTCCTCCGGGAGGGCTGGTACTACGCCCTGCCCATCCTGGCTCTCATCGTTGCCCTGCTGGGCTTCGGCCTTTCCCCCAGCTACTCCGCCCTGTTCAGCATCGCCGTCCTGCTGGTCATCGGCTTTGCCAAGGAGTACAGGCGCAGCCGCCGCCTCCCCCTCCGGGAGGTCCTTGAGGCCCTGGTCAAGGCGGCCAAGACCACCGTCCCGGTGACGGTGGCCTGTGCCTGCGCCGGCATCGTCATCGGCATCGTCTCCATGACCGGCATCGGGATCAAGTTCACCAGCATCGTCTTTCAGCTCTCCGGCGGCAATCTCTTCCTCATGCTCCTCCTGGTGATGGTGGCCTGCATCATCATGGGGATGGGCCTGCCCAGCACCGCCGCCTACATCATCGCCGCCACGGTGGGGGTCCCCAGCCTGGTGGCGGCGGGCATCCCGGAGCTGGCGGCCAATATGTTCGTCTTCTACTTCGCCATCATGTCCTTCATCACCCCGCCGGTGGCGGTGGCCGCCTACGCGGCGGCGGGCCTTGCCGACTGCAGCGCCAGCAAGACCGGGTGGCTGGCCTTTATGCTGGGACTGCCCGGGTTCATCATCCCCTTTATCTACGCCTACAACCCCGCCCTTCTCATCGTGGATACCCCGGCGGGGGACACCCTCTACATTGCGGCCCTCACCACCTTCGCCGTGGTCCTGGTCTCCATGGCGGTCATCGGCTGGTTCCGGGGGCGGCTGAACCCGGCGCTGCGGGTGCTGGTGGCGGCCAGCGCCGTCCTCATGTTCATCCCCGGCATCATCTTTGACGTCATTGGGTTGGCCGGGGGGATCGGGATCGTTGCCTATCTCCTGATCACCCGGAAAAAGGTGGTCAAGGCGGCTCCGTGACCGGCTCCCCAAAACATGAAAAAAAGACAGCCTGTTCACCCCAGGCTGTCTTTTCCTTATATATAACGACTCGCCAAGCCTCAGTGGTTCTCCCGCTCGTACTCGACGATCCTGCCGTCGCCGGTGACGGTGTAGTCGTATTCGGCCTGCCCGACCCAGAACTCCACCTCGTACTCCACCATGCCGTTTTCCAGCTCCCGGTCCGCTTTCAGCGCCGAGACCTGGCTTTCGGCAAGCCCCAGGTGCCCCAGGGCGGCGGCCTTGGCGGCAGCCTCCCCGGCGTCGCTGGCGGTCCCGGTGACGCCATGGTCCTCCCACTTCTCCTTGAGGACCGCCCCGGTGGCCCCGTCGATCTCCAGGTCGTACTCCACCTGGCCGGCCCAGAACTCCAGCTCATACTCCATCCGGCCGTGCTCCCAGTCCGCCTCGGCGTCGGTCCAGGTCACCTGGTCGCCGGAAAGCCCCATCCGCTCCAGGGCGGCGGTTTTGGCCCCCTCCAACCCGATGTCCCCGGCGGGAGAGGCAGAAGGCGCAGGCGACGCAGAGGGCGTGTCCTGTGCGGGGGGCGCCGGGGGGACCGGGGGCGTCTCCGGCACGGCGGGCGTGGCAGGAGCCTCCGGAGCGGGCTCGGCAGGGGACGCCGAAGCCGGAGGGGCGGGCGGCGGGGGAGCCGCCGGACTTTGGGGTCCGGCCCCTGCCCCGCATCCCGGCAGGGCCAGGACCATCGTGCCGGCAATAAGGATACACCAAATTCTTCCTGATACTTTCATCCATCCGATCTCCTTCCCATATTGCGTTTGGGTTTTAGGATACCATATAAAAGAAGATTTTTCAAGCGGGATGAGGGCGGTGGACCTAAATGACAGCTGCCACGCTGGAGCCCCCTTGTCGATTCTGCACAGAAGCCCCCCTCTCTTTTTGTCACGATATACAATCTTTGTTGAAATAAACAATTTGTTGTTGAATTACAACTTCTGTTGAAGTATAATAAGGTCGTAAGAAGTTCCGGGTGAGGGGCCCGGAGGGCAAAGGGGGAGACAGGCGCCGGTCTCCCCCGTGACAGGAAAGGAAAGAAGGTAAACCATGGCGGAAGAAAAAAAGCAGATCGTAACGGCAAACGCCCCGTCCCCGGCGGGACCCTATTCCCAGGCCATCGTGGCGGGGGGCTTCGTCTTTGTGGCGGGCCAGCGCCCCCAGGACCCGGCCACCGGGGAGATCGGGGAGACCATCCAGGAGCAGACCCGCCAGGTCATCCAAAACCTGGAGGCGGTCCTTACAGCGGCGGGGTCCTCCCTGGAGAAGGTGGTGCGCTCCACCGTCTACCTTTCGGACATCAAAAACTTCGCCCCCATGAACGAGGTCTACAAAGAGATGATGCCCCAGCCCTTCCCGGCCCGGACCACCCTGGGGGCCCAGCTGCGGAACATCCTTGTCGAGATCGACGTCATCGCCCTGGCGGAGTAACAAAAAAAGGAAAAGGAGGCCCTGTTCCATGCGTTCTATTGACGAGATCCTGCCCCTGCTGACCCCCCTT
>CANOCD010000002.1 GCA_947564495.1 uncultured Angelakisella sp.
GTTGGAAATCCTGCCGCCGGAAATCAACTGCACCACCCCCGACGACGACAGCGATGACTCCGACCACTGGGAAGCCTACGAGGACAAGATCGAGGACGCCAAGCGGGGGAGCACCGTCAAGCTGGACCTCACCGGCAACGCCGAGGTGCCCTTCTACGTCTTTGAAAGCGCCCGGGGGCGGGACGTCACCCTCCAGATGAAGGCCGGGAAGAACTACACCTGGACCATCAACGGCAAGGCCATGAAGAAGTGGCCCGCCGGGCAGATCTACCTCCCCCTGGAGGTGGAAACGCTGAAAGACAAGACCCTCACCCGCCTCTGCCGGGATAACGACGTCCGCACCTTTAAGCTCCGCCACGAGGGCAGCTTCTACGGCGACATGAAGCTCACCGTGGACGTGGGGGTGGGCAACGCCAAAAAGACCATGTACCTCTACAGCTACGACGAGGACAAGGAACGGCTCACCTACCAGTCCTGCGCCCTGGCGGATAACGACGGGGACGTCACCTTTGTGATGACCAGGAGCCTGGGGGCCTACGCCGTCACCTCCAAGGCCCTCTACGGCGAAAAGCCGGTCTCCGGGGGAGGCGGCCTGGTGGGCGGCGGCTCTGGCAACGGGCCAACCACTGTCTACCCGCCGGTGGCCCCGGTCTCCCCCGCCCCCTCCAGTTCCTCCAGCAGTTCCAGCTCCTCCTCTAGCAGCAGCGAGAGCAGTGAAAGCAGCTCCCAGAGCGAACCCGCCCTGCCCCCGGAGCCCCCCTCCTCCTCCCAGGAGCCCGTGGCCCCTGTGGACACCGACACCAAGCCCAAGGAGAGCATCCCTGTCCTGGTGCCGGTCCTGGTCCTGGCCATCGCCGGGGTCATCACCGCCACCGTCCTGGTGGTGCGGAGCAGCAAGGGCAGGCTGGACGATTTCGACGAAGACTGACCCCCCATCCCCCCAAAGCAAAAGGGACGCCAGGAAGAAACGGCGTCCCTTTTTTCGGTGGTGCAAATCAAAATTCAGAAGCGGACCCCCGCCTCGAAGCAGACCTGCTCCTCTCCCCTGCCCTGGAAGTAGTACCGCCCCGGGCCCTCCTCCCGGGAGTAAAGCCGCAGGGTCCCGCCCATGGGGAGCTCCCGGTGGTAGCTCACGGCCAGCTCCCGGACAGGCCCGCTTTGGAACCGCTCCGGGGGGAGGTAGTCGCAGATGATGTCGGCGTACCGGGTGTTGTTCATGTGGCGGTTCTGGTCGCACCGGGAATACCGGGCGGTCTCCTCCCCCAGCAGGACCTCGGTCCCGTCCGCCTTGGGGATGCGGATGGGGAGCTCCGGCACCGGGTCCCCGGAGAAGGGGAGGCCAAGGGCCTCCGGGGTCTTTCGCAGGATGCGCCGGGTGTCGGTATCCACCAGCACCCACTGGGCGTAGACGGCGGCGGCCAGCTTGTCCCCCATCGTAATTGCGGTGTACCGGGGGTAGATGGCCCGGGTGGGTGAGGCGGGCCGGGTGGTCAGAAGGACCTCCGACCCGGCGGGGATGTCCTCGTAGACCTGGGCGCAGAGCTTGGCCAGGAGGAAGGCGGTATGGGTCTCCCGGTACCGCTCCCCCGTCACCCCCAGGAGGGTGCAGTGAAGGGTGCTGATCTCCTGGACCATCCGCAGGAGGCCCCCCATGGTGAGGCGCAGGGTAAAATCGCATTCGCATTCCGAGACATACCGCCGGAACTCACAGCGGCCAGGGGTGCAGGATTCCACAAAAAACTCCTCCCAAACATTGGATTTTTACCGTCCTATTATAGCACAAACCGAGGAAAAAGGAAAGCGGTTGTGGGGCCCGCCCCGTTGTGCTATAATGGGGGACAGAGAGATCATCGAACCGGGAGGGAAAAGGATGAACGCTGTCACCATTCGGGACGCCACCCCCGCCGACGCCGAAAGGCTGCTGGCCATCTACGCCTGGTACGTGGAGGAGACCGCCATCACCTTTGAGTACGACGTCCCCACTCTGGCGGAGTTCCGGGGGCGGATGGAGCGGACCCTGGCCCGCTACCCCTACCTCATAGCCGAGGAGAACGGGACCGCCCTGGGCTACGCCTACGCCGGCCCCCTCTCGGAGCGCCCCGCCTACCAGTGGTCCTGCGAGCTTTCCATCTACCTGGACCGGGCCGCCCGGGGCCGGGGGCTGGGCCGCCGTCTGTACCAGGCCCTGGAGAGCCGCCTCCGGGGGATGGGGGTGCGGAACCTCTACGCCTGCATCGCCTATCCCCGGGTGGAGGATGAATATCTCACCCGGAACAGCGCAGAGTTCCACGCCCACCTGGGCTTTGTGAAGGCGGGGACCTTCCGCCGGTGCGGCAATAAGTTCGGCCGCTGGTACGATATGATCTGGATGGAAAAGCTCATCGGGGGCCACGGCCCGGAACCGGACCCGGTGTGGGAGCCAAAGGACTGACAGAGGGGGGACCGTGATGGACAAGCAGGAGGCGCTTCGCCTCTATTTCGGCCACGATGCCTTCCGGGGCGGTCAGGAGGCCCTCATCGACAGCATCCTGGCGGGGCGGGACGCCCTGGGGGTCATGCCCACCGGCGGGGGAAAATCTCTCTGCTACCAGATCCCCGCCCTGCTGCTCCCGGGGCTCTCCCTGGTGGTCTCCCCCCTCATCTCCCTGATGAAGGACCAGGTGGCCGCCCTGGAGGTGGCGGGGATACCCGCCGTCTTTCTCAACAGCGCCATGACCGGGGAGGAGTTCCGCTCCGCCTGGGAACGAATCCGCAGGGGGGACTGCCGCCTGATCTACGTGGCCCCGGAGCGGCTGGAAAACGAGGGCTTTCTCTCCTCCATCGCCCGGCGGGAGATCTCCCTGGTGGCGGTGGACGAGGCCCACTGCATCTCCCAGTGGGGGCAGGATTTCCGCCCCAGCTACCGGAAAATTTCCGCCTTTGTGGAGGGTCTCCCCCGCCGCCCGGTGGTGGCCGCCTTCACCGCCACCGCCACCCGCCGGGTCCGGGAGGACATCGCCGTGCAGCTCCATCTCCGGGACCCCCTGGAGGTGGTCACCGGCTTTGACCGGCCCAACCTTTTCTTCCAGGTGCTCCGCCCCCGGAAGAAGCTCCACGCCCTTCTCTCCCTGGTGGAGGAGCGCCGGGAGAAAAGCGGCATCGTCTACTGCGCCACCCGCTCCGCCGTGGAGCAGGTCTGCGACGCCCTCCGGGAGGCGGGGTTCCCCGCCACCCGGTATCACGCCGGGCTTACCGACGGGGAGCGGCGGAAGAACCAGGAGGACTTCCAGTACGACCGCTGCCCCGTCATGGCCGCCACCAACGCCTTCGGCATGGGCATCGACAAATCCAACGTGGGGTACGTCATCCACTACAATATGCCCAAGGACCTGGAATCCTACTACCAGGAGGCGGGACGGGCCGGGCGGGACGGGGAGCCCGCCGACTGCATCCTCCTCTTTTCCCCGGGGGACATCGTCACCGCCAAGTTTCTCATCCAGCACAGCAGCGAGGAGGAGGATGAGGACGCCGCCCGGGCCCGGCAGAAGCAGGACCTGGCCCGGCTGGAGACCATGGCGGGGTACTGCAAGACCCGGGGGTGCTACCGGGGGTATCTCCTGGATTACTTCGGCCAGCCCCGCCCCGACCGGTGCGAAAACTGCGGCAACTGCCTAGGGGAGACCACCCGGGAGGACATCACCGTCCCCGCCCAGATGATCCTCTCCTGCGTCCTCCGGGTGGAGCGGAAGCTGGGGTACTTCGTGGGACGAGCCCTCATCGTCCAGATCCTCCGGGGCGGGCACGGCCAGCGGATTCGTGACCTGGGCCTGGACACCCTTTCAACCTACGGGCTGATGAAGGACCGGGACCGCCAGGCCATCGGGGAGTACATCGACTGCCTTGTCGCCCAAGGCTACGCCTTTGTGGAGCCCGAGCACCAGACCTTCCGCCCCACCCAAAAGGCGGACCAGGTGCTGTTCCACGGGGAAAAGGTGACCATGGCCGTCCGGGCCCTCCTCCCCGGGGAGGAGAAGCCCCGCCGGGAGCCCAAAGAGCCCCGAGGGCCCAGGGAACCCCGGCCCCAGGAGCCCAGGGAACCAAACCCCCGGCGGGAGCGTGCCCCCCGGGAGGAGCCCCCGGGCAGCTGGGCACGGCGGGTCCTCCAAAAGGACGCCCAAAGGGGGACCGCCCAGACGCCCCCAAGGCCGGGCCCGGAACCCCGGTCCGACCCCGAAGGACCGGCGGCCCCGGCGCTTATCGGCCCCGGGGAGCCGGACCCCATCCTCCTGGAACGTCTCCGGGACGAGCGGTCCCGCCTGGCTCAGGAGGCCAAGGTCCCGGCCTACGTCATCTTCTCCAACGCAGCCCTGGTGGATATGGCCAAACGCCTGCCCCGGACCCTGGGGGAGTTTTTGCAGGTCTCCGGGGTGGGCCAGGTGAAGGCCCAGCGGTACGGCAAGGAGTTCCTGGGGGTCATCCGGGGGTTCCTGGAGGGGGAGGACTGACCGCCCCCATCCCCAAAACAGCAGAACACGGCGGCGGACACCAAGCCTGGGTCCGCCGCCGTTTTTTGTTACAGCTCCACGATCCGGGCCCCCAGCAGCTCTGCCTCCTCCCGGTGGTGCACCGCCGCCACCAGGGCCGCCCGGGGAAACTGCCGGAGCAAAAAGGCCGCCGCCCGCTCCCGGTTCTCCTCGTCCAGACCGGCGAAGGGCTCGTCCAGGAGGACCAAAGAACTCCCCAGGGCCGCCGCCCGGGCGATGGCCGCCCGCCGGGCCATCCCCCCGCTGACCGTCCCGGGCAGGCTGTCCCCCTCCTCCCCCAGGCCCAGGCCGGCAAGGAGGGCCAGCAGCTCCCCCCTGCCCTTCCCGGGGGCGGCCAGGGCCATGTTCTCCAGGAGGGTCATCCCCGGGACCAGGCGGTTCTCCTGGAACACCATGGAGACCCCCTCGGCGGGGATGCCGGTGACCTCCCCCGCCTCGGGCCGCTCCAGCCCGGCCATGAGCCGCAGCAGGGTGGTCTTTCCCCGCCCCGAGGGCCCCATGAGGGCCACCCGCTCCCCCGGCCCCACCGTCAGGGAGAAGTCCCGGAACAGGGGCTTGCCGGGGTAGGAAAAGCTGATCTTGCAAAGCTCCATCACCGGTCCCCCCTTTCCCGCAGCAGAAAGAGCATCCCCCGCTCCAGGGCCATGGACAGCAGGATGATGAACCCCGTCCAGGCGAAGAGGTCCGGCATCTCCAGGTAGGCTTTGGAATTGTAGAGGGCCAGCCCGATAGACCCGGGGGCGATGGCGATGACCTCCCCGGCGATGCCGGCCTTCCAGGCGAAGCCCAGCCCTGTCCGCAGGGCCGAAAGGAAATAGGGCCGTGCCGCCGGGAAGTAGATCCCCCGGAGTCGCCCCCACAGGGAGAAGCGGTAGACCCGGGCCACCTCCAGGAGCTGGCGGTCCGCCCCGGCGATGCCCTGGCGGACGTTCTGCCAGGTCAGGGGCAAGACCATGAGGAAAGCGATAAAAACCGACAGCCCCCCAGCCCTGATCCACACCAGGGCCAGGATGACGAAGGAGGCCACCGGGGTGGACTTCACCGCCGCCATAGCGGGGGCCAGGAACTCCCCCGCCAGGGGGAACAGGCTGGACACCACCGCCAGCAGGGTCCCCGCCGCCACCCCCAGGAAAAACCCCAGGAGGACACGCCCCAGGGAGTGGAGGCAGCTCTGCCAGAAAAGGCCCTCCCCCAGGAGGGAGAACATCCGCCCCAGCACCGCCAGGGGGGCCGGGAGGAGCAGCTCCTCCCCCACCAGGAGGGCGGCGGCCTGCCAGAGGGCAAGCCAGAGGCAGGGAATCCAGGCTTTTCGCAGAACAGGCACAGGGGACACCTCCTTTGGCGGGATGGCCGCCAGGTCACGGAAAAATTTTGCAAAAGGGGTTGACAGGTTTTCGGGTGTGTGGTATATTTCTATCATAAGGTGCGAAATACACCACATTACAAGGAGGTCATCTTATGACAAAGCAACGTTTCAACGCCCTGGGACTGCTGTCCCTCCTGGCCCTTGTCGCCCTGGCGGGGCGGCTCACCGGGGAGCCCGGCTGGTACGGGTTTTTAGGCTTCGCCTACTACCTCCGGTACTTCGCCGTCCAGCCCGACGAGCTGTTCCGGCAGAACCTCCAGCGGTCCGCCACCTTCGCCTTTCTGGCGGAGATGGTCTCCCTGGCGCCCCTGGTGTTCCTCTGCCTGGGCCTCTACGGCCCCGGCAAGGCGGCGGCCGCCGCCTTCGCCCTCAGCTTCGCCGTCTCGATCTTCGCCTTCACCGGGGCCCTCCAGCTGCTGGAGTGGCGGGAGCGAAAGGGGGCGGCGGAATGATCCGCAACCGCATCCGGGAGCACCGGGCCCGGCTGGGCATGAGCCAGGACGAGCTGGCCAAACTCACCGGCGTCCGCCGGGAGACCATCGGCAATCTGGAGAAGGGGCGGTACAACCCCTCCCTGGTCTTGGCCTGGAACATTGCGGCGGTGTTCGGGGTGACCATCGAGGAGGTCTTTACGGTGGAGGCGGATGGGTAGGGGCTCGTCTCCGGGCTGGGGCCGGCGGTGGGTGACGCTGTTGGCCCGGGGCCGTCTGTTCCGGATTCGGGCCCCTGCGGGGGCCCTGTCCGGAAGGGCAGCCGCTCCTGCGGGTGCGTGACGGGCAGGCTCGTTACGACCGCGCGGCTGTCACTTCGAGAAAACGGAGCCGGAGAAGGGTGGCTTTGCGCCCTTTCTTGGCTTCGTTTTTTATTTTTCGCTCGTCCGGTTTTAGGGGCTCGTTTTTGGGCTTAGCGGCCCGGTCTTTCCGTCCGTATCATGTTCGACCGGGCAGGGGTATTTCGCCCGCTGCGGCGGGCGACCAGGGGCGTCGCCCCTGGACCCTACCGCCCTTTGAAAAGGGCGGCCCTAAACTTTACATGGCTCGATTGTGTCCTTGTGCTTGGCTTGGCCTACAAGCCCCGCCCCGCCAGCTCCGCCAGGGTGGTCTCCCCCCAGCTGTAGTTGGTCAGGTAGCTGCCCTTGAAGAGCCGCTCGCTCCCCTCCCGCCCCGAAAGATGGTCGTACAGGTCGCAGCTCACCTTCTCCGGCACGATGCGCCGCTTGCCGTCCACCGTCTCGATGACCTCCGGGATGCCGTACTCCTCCAAGGTGTTCTTCAGCCGCAGCGCCACCTTCCGGTACCGGGCCAGGGTCACCGTGTTGATGGGCTCCTCCTCCCAAAGGAAGCTGATGGCCTCCTCCGAGGTGACATACCCGCCCTTCCGGTCCACCAGCAGGGCGAACAGCTCCTTGGACTTCTTGTTCCGGAAGGCGATGGGCTTTTCCCCCACGAACACGTCGAAGTAGCCGAAGGTCCGGATGGAGACGGCCCGGTTCTCCGGCAGCCGCTTTTCCTTCTCCTCCCCGGCGCCCCCTGCCGAGTAGAGCATCACGAACCGGGAGGCCGGGCCCCCCGATTCCTTCTGGGAGCAGATGGCCTTGATCCGCCGCCGGGTCTCGGTCCTGTAGTCGAAGTAGGAAAATTCCGCCTCCCCGTTGCGGAGCAGCGCCTCGAAGTCCTCCCGGGAGGCCTCGCTGTAGGCGATGAAGCTCTCGATGGGCGCCCCCCGCTCCATCAGCCCGAGCCACTCCTCCTCGGTGTAGCCGAAAAACTCGCAGATGTTTTCGCTGGCGTAAAGGGGCTTCACCAGGCCCTTCGCCGTCACCTCAAAGGCCGCCAGGCCGTCGGTGAACCGGCGGGCCAGCTCCTTCAGCTGGGCGTTTTCGGCACGGACCGCCTCGTCCCCCTCCGGGTCGGGGACGGCCCGGCAGCAGTAGAGGCTTGCCGCCTCGTCCACCTTGATGAAGACGCCGGTGTACCGCTTCAGCTCCCCGGTGGAGGACCTGGCCCGGTACTGGAGCTGAGGCGGCCTGGCCCCCGGCTCGTTGGGCTTGTTCTGGCCGTGATCCCGGATGAAGGCCCGGAGCCTCTCCCGGTCCTCCGGGACCACCGAGCCCGCCATCCACTTTTCCACGGCGTCGTCAGTCTGCATGGCCACGCCCTCCAGGGGCCGGAGAGCGGGGGACTCCCCCCCGTAAAGGCAGGTCACCGTGTTGGCCGGGATGTCAAACCGGAAGATCCGGTCGTAGACCTCGGCCAGGGCCTTGAGGTACCGCTTGGTCTCCGCCGCCTTCCGCTCCCGGTACCGCTGGGTCACGTCCATGCAGACGGTCTGGAACTCCTCCTCCCCCGCCTCGTTGACCCCCCGGGTCACCCAGCCGAAGATCCGGGCCCGGGTGCCGTCGCACCGCAGGAGGGTCATCTCCCCGGCCACCGGGGCGTCGGCGGACCAGGCCCGGTCCAGAAAGCGGGAAAACCGCCGCCGCTCCTCCATGGGGATCATAAGGAAGATGTTGCTCTTGTACAGCTCCAGATAGTCCAGCTCCCCCTCCCTGGCGTCGGGGAACCGGAAGATCTCCTCCATCCTCCGGTTCATATAGGTGATCCGGGGCTGCTTTTCGCAGGTGCACCGCAGAAAGCCGCAGGGGATGGTCTCCCCCAGGAACCGCAGGTCCTCGTTTTCCCTTTTCAGGTCGGTGATGTCGCAGAGGACCGACTCCCCGGTCATGATCCCCTCCGGGCTTTTCCGGGAAACGGCAGTATCCCTTACCCAGATGACCCCGCCGTCCTGCTTCACCAGGCGGTAGTCCCGGGTAAGGGTCTGTTCTTTTCGGGCCAGCTCCTCCAGCCACCGGGCGTAGCCCTCCCGGTCGGCGGGATGGACCGCCAGGGCGTAGCCGTCGGTCTCCCGGCGGACCAGCTGGTCCTCTCTGTAGCCGGTCATCCGGCAGAGGTCCGGCCCGGCGTGGCACAGCCGGGCGGGGCTGTCCAGGCAGTAGCGATGGTAGCCGCAGGCGTCTTGTCTCAGAAGGTTCTCCGTTTGGGGCATAGATGCGGCGCCTCCTTTGGAACGGGTGGTTTTCGGTCACGGGGCGGATCTTCACGCCCTGCATCATACCATATGATTTTAACAGAACTTTGACCGATTTTCAAACATTCCAGGCACTTTTCGCCGCTGTTTTTTTATTCCCCCCGCAGTGCCGCCTTCCGCACCTTCCCGCTGATGGTCTTGGGCAGCTCCGTAACAAACTCGATGATCCGCACCCACTTGTACTCCGCCAGGCGCTGGTTGCAGAACTCCTTGATCTCCAGCTCCAGCTCCCGGGAGGGGAGATACCCCGCCCCCGGCACCACCACCGCCTTGATGGCCTGGCCCCGGAGAGGGTCCGGCACCCCGATGACCCCGCACTCGGCCACCGCCGGGTGCTCCAGCAGCACGTTTTCCACCTCGTAGGGGCCCACCCGGTAGCCCCCGGTCTTGATGATGTCGTCGAACCGCCCGTGGAACCAGTACCGCCCGTTTTCGTCCATCCAGGCGGCGTCGCCGGTGTGGTAGACCCCGCCCCGCCAGACATAGCGGTACTGCTCCTCGTTGTCCAGGTAGCCGGCAAGGATGCCGGGCTGGCGGCCCTCCCCCCGGGGGATGACCACCACCTCCCCGATCTGGCCCTGGGGGACCGGGTCTCCTTCCTTGTCCTGCAGCTCGATGTGGTAGAAGGGGGAGGGGGTCCCCATGGAGCCCTCCACCGCCTCCTCCCCGAAGTTGGCCATGAGCAGGGTGGTCTCGGTCTGGCCGTACCCCTCCCGGAGGGAGAGGCCCGCGCGCTCCCGGAACCGCCGGAACACCTCGGGGGCCAGCATCTCCCCCGCCGTGGAGGCGTGGCGCAGGCTGGGCATATCGGGGATGCCCTTGCGGACCAGGTAGCGGTAGACGGTGGGCGGGGCGCAGAAGGAGGTGACCCCGTACTTGTTGATGACCTGGGTCAGCTGCTTGGGGTCGAAGTTGTCGAAGTCGTAGACCATCACGGCGCAGCCCGCCAGCCACTGGCCGTAGAGCTTGCCCCAGGATGCCTTGGCCCAGCCGGTCTCGGCCACGGTGAAGTGAAGGCCGTCCTCCTGGGCCTGCTGCCAGTATCTGGCGGTGACGATGTGGGCCAGGGGGTAGGCAAAGTCGTGGATGACCCCCTTGGGGTAGCCGGTGGTGCCGGAGGTAAAGTATATCAGCATGGGGTCGGCCGCCAGGGTGGGCTGGCGCTCCAGCCCCTCCCCCGCCCGGGCCAGGGCGGCGGTTAGGTCGGCGAAGCCGGGGAACCCGGGCTCCACGCACCACAGCTTGGGGGCAAGGCCGGTCTGGTCCAGGGCCTCCCGGACCCGCCGGGGCACCTGGTCCTGGCCGGTGCAGAGGATTGCCTGGACCTTGGCGGCTTTCAGGCGGTAGCAGAGGTCGCTTGCCGTGAGCATATGGGTGGCCGGGATCGCCACCGCCCCCAGCTTGTGGAGGGCGATGGCGGCGAACCAGTAGAGGTAGTGGCGCTTGAGGATGAGCATCACCCGGTCCCCCCGGCCGATGCCCCCCGCCCGGAGGAGGTTGGCCATCCGGTCGCTCTGGCGTTTGATGTCGGCGAAGGTGAAGATATGCTCCTCCCCTTCCACGTTGCACCAGACCAGGGCCCGCTTTTCCGGGGTCTCGGCGGCGATGGCGTCCACCACGTCATAGCCGAAGTTGAAGTTTTCGGGGTAGTCCAGGGTCAGGCTTTTCAGCTCCCCTTTTTCATCGGTGACCTCGTGACAGAATCGCTTGTAGACACTCATGGCTGCTCCTTTGCCCCGCCCGGGACCCCCAGCCGGCGGAACCGCTGGTAGCGGCTCCCGATGAGGTCCGGCTCCTTAGCCAGGGCGTCCAGCTCCTCGGCGAGGAGGACCCGGAGGCGGTCGTAAAATTCGGGCTTTCCCAGGTCCTTTTCGGAGAGGACCCGCTCCACCACCCCCAGGCTCTTGACGTCCTCCGCCGTGAGGCGAAGGCTGGCGGCGGCGGCCTCGGCTTTCTGGGCGTCCTTCCAGAGGATGCTGGCGCAGCCCTCGGGGGAGATCACCGAGTAGACGGCGTTCTGGAGCATCCAGACCCGGTCGGCCACCGCCAGGGCCAGAGCCCCGCCGCTGCCCCCTTCCCCGATGAGGATGGAGAGGACAGGGACGCAGAGGGTGGACAGTTCCAGGAGGTTTTCGGCGATGGCCTGGCCCTGGCCCCGCTCCTCCGCCCCCACGCCGCAGAAGGCCCCGGAGGTATCCACAAAGCAGATGACCGGGCGGCCGAACTTCTCGGCCTGCTTCATCAGGCGCAGGGCCTTGCGGTAGCCCTCGGGGTTGGGGGAACCGAAGCTCCGCCGGGCCCGTTCCTTGACGGTGTGGCCCTTTTCCATGGCGATGACGGTGACCGGGGTCTCCCCCAGCCAGGCGACGCCCCCCACGATGGCGGGGTCGTCCCCGTACCGGCGGTCGCCGTGGAACTCCAGGAAGCCCTGGAACAGGTTGCGGATATAGTCCAGGCCGGTGGGCCTGCTGTTGTCCCGGGCCATTTTGACTCGCTGATAGGCGCTGACGCTCATCCTTTCGACCCCCTGTCGTGGAGCCGCAGCAGCTCCGCAAGATAGGTTTTCTGCTCCCCCCTGGGGACGATGCTGTCCACAAAGCCGTGGTCCAGGACGAACTCGGCCCGCTGGAACCCGGCGGGGAGGGACTTCCGGGTGGTCTGCTCCACCACCCGGGCCCCGGCGAAACCCACCATGGCCCCGGGCTCGGCCAGGATGACGTCGGCCTCCATGGCGAAGCTGGCGGTGACCCCTCCGGTGGTGGGATCGGTGAGGACCGCCACGTAGAGGAGCCCGGCGTCGCTGTGGCGCTTTACCGCAGCACTTGTTTTGGCCATCTGCATCAGGGAGAGGAGGCCCTCCTGCATCCGGGCCCCCCCGGAGACGGTGAAGCCCACCACTGGCAGGTGGTGCCGGATGGCGTACTCAAAGAGGGAGGTGATCTTCTCCCCCACGGCGCTGCCCATGCTGCCCATCATAAAGTAGGACTCCATGACAAAGAGGCAGCACTTCTGTTTGCCGATGGCGGCGGTGCCGCAGATGACCGCCTCCTCCTCCCCGCTGGCCGCCCGGACCGTCTCCAGCTTGTCGTGATAGCCGGGGAAGTTCAGGGGGTTTTCCGACCGCACCCCGGTGAACAGTTCGTGAAAGCTCCCCCGGTCGGCGATCATCCGCACCCGCTGGCGGGCCTTCATCCGGAAGTGATAGCCGCAGGGGCAGACCAGGTCGTTGGCCCAAAGGCGGCTGAGGGGGATGTCCTTGCGGCAGTTGGGGCAGGTCTTTTCCGGCTCCCCGTCGTCCTGCTGGACCGGGGCGGCGGCACGGCCCCCCTCCTCCAGCTGATTTTTCGGCTTCAAAAAACGCAACAGCGCCATGTTCTTCTCACCTGTTTCCCATAAAAGTCAGATCGTACCTGCCGGTGGCGAACCGGTCGTCCTCCACGATGCGAAGCTGCTCCTCGATGTTGGTGGGGATGCCGTCGATGACCAGTTCGCAGAGGGCGGCCCGGAGCTTTCGCAGCGTCTCCTCCCGGGTCTTGGCGTAGACGACGAGCTTGCCCAGAAGGGAATCGTAGTAGGGGGAGACGGCGGTGCCCTGGACCAAGCAGGTGTCAAAGCGCACCGAGGGTCCCCCGGGGACGTGGAGCATCCGCAGGGTGCCGCAGCTGGCGGCGTTGACCCGGCACTCGATGGCCGAGCCGGTCATGGGGATCTCCCGTTGGGTGAAATTCAGGGGGATGCCGGCGGCGACACGGATCTGCCACTTCACCAGGTCGATGCCGGTGAGCATCTCGGTGACGCAGTGCTCCACCTGGAGGCGGACATTCATCTCCATGAACCAGAAGTTCCCCTCCCGGTCCAGGAGGAACTCCAGCGTCCCGGCCCCCACGTAGCCCAGCTTCTTTACCGCCTCCACCGCCAGGGCCATGATCCGTTTCCGTTGCTCCGGGCCCACCGCCGGGGAGGGGGTCTCCTCGATGAGCTTCTGGTTTCTGCGCTGGAGGGAGCAGTCCCGGTCCCCCAGGCAGACGGCGCCCCCGTGCTCGTCGGCTAAAATTTGCAGCTCCACGTGGCGGGCGGGGAAGATGTACTTTTCCAGGTAGACCCCGCCGTCCCCAAAGGCGCTGGCGGCCTCCCCGGCGGCCTGGAGGTAGGCGTCCTCCAGCTCCTCCGGGGCCCGGACCAGGCGGATGCCCCGGCCCCCGCCCCCGGACCGGGCCTTGAGCATCACCGGGTAGCCCAGGGCTTCGGCGGCCTTTCGGGCCTCCTCCACGGTGGAAAGGGTGTCGGTCCCGGGGATGACCGGGAGCCCGGCGGCCCGGACCAGCTCCTTTAGAGCCGCCTTGTCCCCCAGCCGCTCCATCCCGTCGGGGTCGGGGCCGATGAACACCAGGCCGTTCTTTTTGCAGAGCCGGGCGAAGTGGGCGTTTTCCGAAAGAAAGCCGTACCCCGGGTGGATGGCCTGGGCCCCCGCCAGGAGGGCGGCGCTGACGATCCGGTCCTCCCGGAGGTAGCTTTCCGAAGCCTCGGGGCCGCCGACGCAGTAGCTCTGGTCGGCAAGGGCCACGTGGAGGGCGTTCTGGTCCGCCTGGGAGTAGACCGCCACGGTGGCCACCCCCATCTCCTTGCAGGCCCGGATGATCCGCACCGCGATCTCGCCCCGGTTGGCGATGAGTATTTTTGAGAACATGACTTATCCCCCTGTGATGGCAAAGGAAAATTCGGCGGAGACGCAGAGCCGGCCCTCCACCGTCACCGTCCCGGCGGCAAAGTAGAAGGGGTGCTTGGTCCGGGTGATGCGGCACCGGGTCTCCACCCGGTCCCCGGGGCGCACCGGGGAGCGGAACTTTACGTTGTTCAGCCCCGTGTAAACGGGGAGCTGGTCCCCGCCCATGATGTTCCGGAGGAGGACGCAGGCCGACTGGGCCAAAATTTCGCAGAGGATGACCCCGGGGACGATGGGATTCCCGGGGAAATGCCCCCGGAGGAAAAACTCGTCCCCCCGGACGGTGTAATGGCCCACCGCCTCCACCCCTTCCCGGTCCGCCTCGTCCAGGAGGAGCATCTCCTCCCGGTGGGGAAGGATCTCCATCAGTTCGTTTCGGTCCATCTCGTCACCTCCGGATGCGGAACAGCCGGGTGCCGTACTCCACCACCTGGCCGTTGGCGACGCAGACCTCCACAACGGTCCCGTCCTCCTCGGCGGTGATCTCGTTCATCAGCTTCATGGCCTCGATGATGCAGAGGGTCTGGCCCTTCTTCACCTTGTCCCCCACCGCCACGTAGGGGTCGGCGTTTTCCGCCGGGGCGGCGTAGAACACCCCCACGATGGGGGAGGTGACGGCGGCGGTATCCGCCTCCGGGGCGGCCTGGGGGACGGGGGCCGGGGCGATGGCATCCACCGCCGCCCTGGTCTGGGCCGGGGCGGAACGCTCCAGGCGGACGGTCTGCTCCCCCTGGGTCAGCTCCAGGCCGGTGAGGCCCAGCTCCTTCATCAGACCGGCGTATTTCCGAATTTCAGCTTCGTTCATGGGTTGGTTCACACCTTTCTAAAGGCTAAACAGGCGTTGTGTCCGCCAAAGCCCAGGGAGTTGGAAAGGGCCAGGGTGAGGCCGGCCCGGACGGCGGTCTTGGGGACGTAATTTAAGTCGCAGGCTTCGTCCGGCTCCTCCAGGTTGATGGTGGGGGGGATGATCCCCTCGGCCAGCGCCCCCAGGCAGGCCAGGGCCTCCAGGGCCCCGGCGGCCCCCAGCATATGGCCGGTCATGGACTTGGTGGAGCTTATGAGGGCCCGGCGGGCGGCCTCCTCCCCGAGGGCCAGCTTGATGGCGGCGGTCTCCAGCACGTCGTTCATGGGGGTGCCGGTGCCGTGGGCGTTGACGTAGACGGTGTCCTCCGGGGAGTACCCCGCCTCCTTCATGGCGTCGGTCATGGCTTGGGCCCCGCCACGGGCCTCCGGGTGGGGGGCGGTGATGTGGTAGGCGTCGCAGGTGGAGCCGTAGCCGCAGACCTCCCCGTAGATCATGGCCCCACGGGCCTTGGCGTGTTCGTATTCCTCCAGAACCAGGGCCGCCGCACCCTCCCCGATGACGAAGCCGCCCCTGCGTTTGTCGAAGGGCAGGGAGGCCCCGTCGGGGTCCTGGGAGACGGAAAGGGCCTGCATATTGGTGAAGCCCGCCACCGCCGAGGGGCAGATGCCGGCCTCCGCCCCGCCGGTGATGGCGGCGTCGGCGTAGCCGTGGCGGATGAGCCGCAGGGCCTCCCCGATGGCGTTGGAGCCCGAGGCGCAGGCGGTCACCGCCGGCATGGCGGAGCCCCGGCAGTCGTGGCGGATGGCGATGAGCCCCGCCGCCATATTGCCGATCATCATGGGGACAAAGAGGGGGGAGACCCGGCGGGGACCCTTTTCCAGGAGCTTCTGGTGCTCCTTTTCCAGGGTGCCGATGCCGCCGATCCCCGTGCCGAAGATGACGGCGAACCGCTCCGGCTCCACCGCCCCCTGGATGGCGCTTTGGTCCACCGCCTGCTGGGCCGCCGCCACGGCAAGCTGGGCGTACCGGTCGGTGCGGAGGACCTCGTTGACCTCCAGGTAGTCCTTGGGGTCGAAGCCCCGGACCTCCGCCGCCAGGGTGGCCTTGTACCCCTGGGTGTCGAACCGGGTGATGGGGCCGATGCCGTTCTTCCCGCTTTTCAGCCCCGCCCAGGTGGTGTTCCAGTCGTTCCCCAGGGGGGTGACGGCCCCCATCCCGGTGACGACGACTCTCCTGTTCTCACTCATGGTTGTCTCTCCCTTATTCCCTCATTCTTTAGAACCTGGATTCACAACCGGGGGGTGCCAGATGGGCGAATGATTTTTTCGTCCTGCAAGGCAAAAGACCGAAGTCCAGCCTTTGTGGCTTACGAGGGCTTTTAACGCAGCAGGACGGAAAAATCATCGTCCAGATGGCGCCAACCGGTCGTGAATCCAGGTTCCTTTTACATTGCTAATCCGCCGTCCACCCGGAGGACTTCCCCGGTGACGTAACTGGCGGTGGCAAGATAGGCCACCGCTTCGGCCACCTCCTCGGGGCGGCCCATCCGGCCCAGGGGGACCAGCTTCAGCATGGGGTTTTCGGTCTGGCCGCTGGTCATATCGGTGGCGATGAACCCCGGGGCAACGGCGTTGCACCGGACGCCCTTGGGGGCCAGCTCCTTGGCTATCGACTTGGTCAGGCCGACAAGCCCCGCCTTGGAGGCGGCGTAGTTGGCCTGGCCCGGGTTGCCGGTCAGCCCGGTCACCGAGCTGATGTTGACGATGGCCCCCTCCCGCTGGCGGAGGAACAGCCCGGCGCAGTGGCGGATCATGTTGAAGGCCCCCTTGAGGTTCACCTCCAGCACCCGGTCGAAGTCCTCCTCCTTCATCATGGCCAGGAGGCCGTCCCGGGTGATGCCGGCGTTGTTCACCAGGACATGGGCGGCGCCGAAGTCCCTCTTGATCTCCCCCACCGTCCCCTTGACGGCGGCAAAGTCGGAGACGTCGCAGAGGTAGCTTTTGGCCTCCACCCCGTACTCCTTGCGGCATTTTTCGCAGACCGCCTCCGCCCCGGAGGGGTCCCCCACAAAGAGCACCGCAATGTTGGCCCCCAGGGAGGCCAGCTTGTAGGCCACGGCCTCCCCGATGCCCCGGGAGCCGCCGGTGACGATGGCTGTTTTTCCGTTTAGCATGAGCACACCTCAGATAGATAGTCGGTATAGGTCTGGGCCTTGACGCCCTTGTCGATCTTCCGGATCATGTTGGTCAGGGTGCTCCCCGGGCCGATCTCCACGAAGGTATCCACCCCGGCGGCGATCATCCCCCGGACCAGCTTTTCCCACCGCACCGGGCCGCTGATCTGCTCCGAAAGGAGCTTCGCCGGGTCCCCGGCGTAGGGCTCCGCTGTCAGGTCGGAGTAGAGGGTCACCCGGGGTTCCTGGAACGTGACACCGGCCAGCTCCCCGGCGAACTCCTTGGCCGCCTCCGCCATAAAGGGGGAGTGGAAGGCCCCCTTCACCTTCAGGGGGATGGTCCGGCCCCCGGCCTCCTTGACAGCCTCGGAAAAGGCCGGCATACGCTGGGCAAGGCCGGAGACGGTGACCTGGCCGGGGCAGTTGAAGTTCACGGGGTAGACCTCCGGGAACCCGGCGCAGAGGGCTTCCACCTCCTCCGCCGGGAGGCGGACCACCGCCATCATGGCGGTATCCTCCTTTTCGGCCTCCCGCTGCATCAGCTGGCCCCGCTTGCAGACCAGGCGGAACCCGGTCTCGTCGTCAAAGAGCCCCGCCACGGCGGCGGCTGCCACCTCCCCCAGGGAAAATCCCGCCAGGGCTTCGGGGCGGGCCCCCCGGTCCAGCAGGACCCGGGCCGCCGCCAGCTCAAAGGCGAAGAGGCAGGGCTGGGTGTTTTTCGTCTCCCGCAGCTCCTCCTCGGTGCCGCCGAAGCACTGGGCGGCGGTGCCGGGGCGGAGGCGGTCGCAGAGGGAAAAGACCTGGGCGGCGGCGGGGTATTCCTTCACCAGCTTCTTCCCCATGCCAGGGTGCTGATCCCCCTGACCGGAAAAAACAAAGGCTAGCTTACCCATTGCGACGTCCTCCCCAGAATTTCCTCCGCCTCCTCCATGACCTCCCGGACGATGTCGGCGGCGGGCTGTTCCTTTTTGACCATGGCGGCGATCTGCCCGGCCAGAAAGCACCCCTTCTCCTCGTCCCCCTCCTGGACGGCCCGGCGGAGGGCCCCGGTGGCCATGGCCTCCAGCGCCTCGTCGCTCGCGCCGCCGAACTCGGCCTTGGCGTAGTCCCGGGCAAACCGGGTCCGGAGGCTCCGCACCGGGTGGCCCAGCCGCTTGCCGGTGACCATGGTGCAGAGGTCGGTGGCCTTCAAGATCTTCTCCTTATAGGCGGGATGGATGGAGCACTCGGCGGCGCTTAAAAACCGGGTGCCCAGCTGGACCCCCTGGGCCCCCAGGACAAAGGCCGCCGCCACCCCCCGGCCGTCGGCGATGCCCCCCGCCCCGATGACCGGCAGGTCGGTGACGTCGCAGACCTGGGGGACCAGGACCATGGTGGTCAGCTCCCCCACGTGGCCGCCGCTTTCCCCGCCTTCGGCGATGAGGGCGGAGGCCCCACACCGGGTCATCAGTTTGGCCATAGCCACCGAAGCCACCACCGGGATGACCCGGATGCCGGCGGCCCGCCACTCCTCCATATACTTGGAGGGATTCCCGGCCCCGGTGGTGACCACCTGGACCCGTTCCTCGGCGGCCACCCGGGCCACCTCGCCGGCGCAGGGGCTGAGCAGCATGATGTTGACCCCGATGGGTTTCTGGGTCAGGCCCTTGGCGATCCGGATCTGCTCCCGGACGTAGGAGCCGGGGGCGTTCCCGGCGGCGATGATGCCCAGTCCCCCGCCCTCCGAGACGGCGGCGGCAAGCCTCCCGTCGGCGATCCAGGCCATCCCCCCCTGGAACACCGGGTACCGGATGCCCAGCAGGTCACAGACAGCTGACTTCACCATGGGTCAGCCCCGCTTGCTCTGGATGAATTTATCCAGGTCGTCGATGGTCTCCACCTTCTGGTCCAGGTCGATCTCGATGCCGATCTCGTCCTCCAGGCTCATCAGCAGCTCCACGGTGTCCAACGAGTCGATGCCCAGCTCGGAAAAGCTGCTCTCCGGCTTGACGGCGGAAACGTCGCACCCGGTGCGTTCCGAAACGATCTTGGCGATAGCGTCAAAGTACATGGTAAATACCTCAGAATTTT
>CANOCD010000003.1 GCA_947564495.1 uncultured Angelakisella sp.
CACCAGGACAAGCCCGTCATGATCAAGCGGGGCATGTCCGCCACCTTCGAGGAGTGGCTGATGAGCGCCGAGTACGTCATGGCCAGCGGAAACGAGCATGTGATCCTCTGCGAGCGGGGCATCCGCACCTTCGAGAGCTACACCCGCAACACCCTGGACCTGGCGGCCATCCCTGTCCTGCGCAAGCTGACCCACCTGCCCATCATCGTGGACCCCAGCCACGCCACCGGAAAATACTGGCTGGTGGAGCCCCTGGCCATGGGGGCGGTGGCCACCGGGGCGGACGGTCTCCAGATCGAGGTCCACAACGACCCCGCCCACGCCCTGTGCGACGGCCCCCAGTCCCTGAAGCCAGAGGCCTTTGATCCTCTGGCCAGGAAGCTGCTGGCCCTGCACGCTACCATTAAAGGTATGGAGGGGCAGGCATGAGGGTAGGCATTGTCGGCCTGGGCCTGATGGGCGGGTCCATGGCCAAGAGCATCAAAAACCGCACCGGACACACGGTATACGGCATCGACCTGGACCAGGAGACCATGATGCTGGCCCGGATGTGCGGGGCCATCGACGGCCCGCTGAATGAGGAGACCCTGCCCCAGTGCGATTTGATTCTGGTGGCCATCCGGCCCCAGGCCGCCGTGGACTGGGTGCGGGAGCACGCCCCGCAGATCGGCAAGTCCGCCATTCTGGTGGACCTGTGCGGCGTCAAGCGGGTAGTGGTAGAGCAGCTGGCCCCTATCGCGGCGGAGCACGGCTTCGCCTACATCGGCGGCCACCCCATGGCAGGGAAGGAACGGGGCGGGTTCACCTCCTCCACCGATGACCTGTATGTGGGGGCTTCCATGATCCTCACCCCCGACAAGCGCACCGACATGAAGCTGCTGGAGACCCTGCAAGCCTTTTTCCTGGACGTGGGCTTTGCCAAGCTCACCTTCTCCCAGCCCGAGGAGCACGACCGGATCATCGCCTTCACCTCCCAGCTGGCCCACATCGTCTCCAGCGCCTATGTCAAATCCCCCGAGGCCCAGCGGCGGCGGGGATTTTCGGCGGGGAGCTTCCGGGATATGACCCGGGTGGCCCGCCTGGACGAGGATATGTGGACCGAGCTGTTTTTGGACGACGCCGACTTTCTCACCAAGGAGCTGGGGGTCCTCATCGCCCACCTGGAGGAGTACCGGGAGGCCCTGGAGGCCCGGGACGAGAAGCGGCTCCACGACCTGCTGAAAGAGGGCCGGGAGCTAAAGGCTTCTGCCGGCGGTAACTAAGCGGGCCGGCGCCCGCTGGCCCTCCCTACCTAGGCCGGCCCAGGGGCCGGAGCCAAACCCTACCCGGGCCTTCGGCCCTTGACGCTGTGTTGAAGCCTGGTTTCTGCCTGGAGTCATAAACAGCAAATGGCGGGACGCTGTAGCCAGTCTTTGCCAGGCTCTGCAAGGCGAATTTCCCACTGAAACCCAACCGGTTTTTACCGGAAAGGAGTGTTCCTATGACTGACCCCATTCAGACCATCCCCGTCCGCACCACGCCGGGGTACACCGTCGCCATCGGGCCGGGGCTGCTGGACCAGTGCGGCCGGCGGCTCCGGGAGGTCCTCTCCCCCTGCCGGGTGGCCGTCATCACCGACAGCAACGTGGGGCCCCTCTACCTGGACCGGGCCCGGGCCAGCCTGGAGGAGGCGGGCTTCGACGTCTGCTCCTTCACCTTCCCCGCCGGGGAGGGGAGCAAAAACCTGGGGACCCTCTCCCGGATGCTGGAGTTTCTGGCGGAGGAGCGGCTGACCCGTGTTGACTGCGTGGCCGCCCTGGGGGGCGGGGTCACCGGGGATATGGCCGGGCTGGCCGCCGCCCTCTACCTCCGGGGGGTGCGGTATATCCAGCTGCCCACCTCCCTCCTGGCGGCGGTGGATTCCTCGGTGGGTGGCAAGACCGCCGTGGACCTCTCCGCCGGGAAGAACCTGGCCGGGGCCTTTCTCCAGCCTGCCGCCGTCCTCTGCGACACCGATTGTCTCGGCACCCTCACCCCGGAATACTTTGCCGACGGCGCCGCCGAGGCCATCAAGACCGGGGTCCTCTGCGAGGAGAGCCTGTTCGCCCTCTTTGAGGAGGGCAAGGCCGCCCCGGGGAGCGACGCTCTCCCCCGGGTCATCGCCCGGTGCGTGGCCTACAAGGCCGGGGTGGTGGAACGGGACGAGAAGGAGCAGGGGGAGCGAAAGCTCCTCAACCTGGGGCACACGGCGGGGCACGCCATTGAAAAATGCAGCGGCTTTGCCATCCCCCACGGCCACGCCGTGGCGGCGGGGATGGGGGTCATCGCCCGGGCCGCCGAAGTCCTGGGCTGGGCCAAGGAGCCGCTGGCGGACCGGATCGCCGCCTGCCTTGCCAGGAACGGCCTCCCCGCCGGGACCGACTTTTCCCCGGAGGAGCTGGCCCGGGCCGCCCTTTCGGACAAGAAGCGGGCCGGGGATACCATCACCCTGGTGGTGCCGGAACGGATCGGACACTGTGTCCTGAAAAAGCTGCCGGTGGCGGAGCTGCTCCCCGTCATCCGGGCGGGGATGGGGAGGTAGGCCCATGGATGTTCGCATCACGCCGAAAAAGCTGGCGGGGAGGGTGACGCCCCCCTCCAGCAAGTCCATGACCCACCGGGCCATCCTAGCCGCCGCCCTCTCCCAGGGGGTCAGCACCCTGCGGAACGTCTCCTTCTCCCAGGACATCCGGGCCACCCTGGACTGCGTCAGCAGCCTCTACTGCCACTGGGAGGAACCGGAGCCCGGGGTCCTCTCTGTCCGGGGCATCCTGGGCCGGGAGTGGGACCCGGCGGGCCTGCCCTCCTTCGATTGCGGGGAGTCCGGCTCCACCCTGCGGTTCCTCATCCCCATCGCCTTGGCCCTGGCGGGGGGCGGGCGGTTCACCGGCCGGGGGCGGCTCATGGAGCGGCCCCAGAAGCCCTACTTCGACCTTTTTGACCAGAAGGGCATCTTCTGGGAACAGAAGGACGGCGTTCTCACCGTGGCCAGGGACCTGGCCCCGGGGGAGTTCCCCCTGCCGGGGAACGTCTCCAGCCAGTTCGTCACCGGGCTGCTCTACGCCCTCCCCCTCCTGGACGGCGACTCCCGGATCGTCCTGACCACCCCCCTGGAATCGGCGGGGTATGTGGAACTGACCCTGGAGGTCCTCTCCGCCTTTGGGATACAGGTCGAGAACCGGGGCCTCCGGGAATTTCTCGTCCCCGGGGGACAACAGGGCCAGGCCCGGGAGCTGACCATGGAGGGGGACTGGTCCCAGGGGGCCTTCTGGTACGCCGCCAAGGCCCTGGGGAACCAGGTGGAGATTTTGGGCCTCCGGGAGGATTCCACCCAGGGGGACCGGGTGGCGGCGGAGCACTTCGTCCGCCTTTGCGGGGAGGGGGAGGTGGAGATCGACCTTTCCGGCTGCCCCGACCTGCTGCCTCCCCTGGCGGTGATGGCGGCGGGGCGGAAGGGCACCACCCGCTTTACCGGGGCGGCCCGGCTCCGCCTCAAGGAGAGCGACCGCCTTGCCACCGTCCACGCCCTGCTCTCTGCCCTGGGCTGCTCGGCGGAGGAGGGCCCCGATTCCCTCATCGTCCACGGCGGCGGGCCCCTTTCCGGGGGGACGGTGGACGGGGCCAACGACCACCGTATCGTCATGGCCGCCGCCGTGGCCGCCACCGCCTGCCAGGGGCCGGTGACCATCCTGGGGGCCCAGGCGGTGGAAAAATCCTACCCCGACTTCTGGCAAGATTACCAAGCCCTGGGAGGTGTTGTGGATGTCCTCTGAGTTCGGAAAACTGCTCCGGGTGTCGGTGTTCGGCCAGTCCCACGGCAGGGCCATCGGGGTGGTGATGGACGGCCTCCCCGCCGGAGAGGCCATCGACCAGGAGGAGCTGCTGGCCTTTCTGGACCGGCGCAAGCCCGGGAAAAGCCCCCTCTCCACCGCCAGGAAGGAGGCCGACCTGCCGGTATTCCTCTCCGGGCTGGAAAACGGGGTGACCTGCGGCTCCCCCCTCTGCGCCGTCATCCAGAACGGCGACCAGCACAGCGGGGATTACAAGGCCCTGGAGCAGAAGCCCCGCCCCGGCCACGCCGACTACACCGCCTATGTCAAATGGAGCGGCCAGGCGGATATGCGGGGGGGCGGCCATTTCTCCGGGCGGCTCACCGCCCCCCTCTGCGTCGCCGGGGGGATCGCCAAGCAGATATTGGCCCGGCGGGGGGTGTACGTGGGGGCCCACCTGGACCACATCGGCTGCCTCTACGACCAGTCCTTCCCCCTCCACCCTGCCCCGGAGCTGTTCGCCGCCATCGCCGCAAAGCCCTTCCCCGTCATCGACGACCAGGCGGGGGAGCGGATGCAGGCGGAGATCCTCCGGGCCAGGGAGGCCCGGGATTCCCTGGGCGGAGCCATCCAGTGCGCCGCCATCGGCCTCCCAGCCGGCCTGGGGGACCCCATGTTCGACGGGGTGGAGAACCGCCTGGCCGCCGCCCTCTTTGGCATCCCCGCCGTAAAGGGAGTGGAGTTCGGCGCGGGCTTTTCGGCGGCGAAGCTCTCCGGCTCGGAGAACAACGACCCCTTCCTTTTGAAGGACGGGGCGGTGGTCACCGAGTCCAACCACGCCGGGGGCATCCTGGGGGGCATCACCACCGGTATGCCTTTGACCCTGCGGGTGGCCATAAAGCCTACCCCATCCATCGCCAGACCCCAGAAAACGGTGGACCTCGGGACGATGGAGGAAACCGAGCTGACCATCCAAGGCCGCCACGACCCCTGCATCGCCCACCGGGCGGTGCCGGTCATCGAAGCTGTGACAGCCACCGTGCTGTTAGACTTACTATTGGAGGGTAATCATGGAACTTTCTGAAATCCGCAAAAAGATCGACGCCGTAGACGACCAGCTGCTGGACCTCTTCCTGGAGCGGATGGCCCTGAGCGAGGCGGTGGCCGACTACAAGAACCAGCACAGCCTCCCCATCCTCAACAAGGGGCGGGAGCGGGAAATTCTGGCCAAGGTGACCCAGCGGGCCGGGGATAAGGAGCGGTACGCCTACCACCTCTACTCCACCCTCTTCGAGCTGGCCCGGTCCCGCCAGGCGGAGCTCATCAACGCCCCCACCAAGGTGGGGGCCCGGGTGGAGGCCGCCCTGGCCGCCGGGGGGCCCATCTTCCCCCAGACCGGGATGGTGGCCTGCCAGGGGGTGGAGGGGGCCAACTCCCAGGTGGCCTGCGACCGCCTCTTCCCCCGGGGGAACATCGTCTATGTCAAGAGCTTCGAGGCGGTGGCCTCCGCTGTGGGCTCCGGGCTCTGCAAGTTCGGGGTGCTGCCCATCGAGAACAGCTCCAACGGCTCGGTCCGGGCGGTCTACCAGCTTTTGCAGGAGCGGGGGCTTTCGGTGGTGCGCTCCACCCGGCTCTGCATCCGCCACGAGCTGCTGGCCCTCCCCGGGGTCAAGCAGGAGGAGATCACCGAGATCTACTCCCACGAGCAGGCTATCGGCCAGTGCTCCAAGTTCCTTGGGGGGCTTAAAGATGTTCGGGTCATCCCCTGCGGCAACACCGCCCTGGCCGCCAAGCAGGTGGCGGAAAGCGGCAGCCGGACCGCCGCCGCCATCTCCTCCCACCCCTGCGCCGCCCTCTACGGCCTGGAGTGCGTAAACGGCAGCATCCAGGACAGCGACAACAACTACACCCGGTTCATCTGCGTGGCCAAGGACCCGGTGATCTACGCCGGGGCCAACCGGATCAGCCTCATCGTGGCCTTCGACAACCGCCCCGGGGCCCTTTACGAGTTCCTTTCCAAGGCGGCGGCCCTGGACATCAACCTCACCAAGCTGGAATCCTGCCCGGTGGCCGGGAGCGACTTCGAGTTCCTCTTCTTCCTGGAGCTGGAGGCTTCGGTCCAGGACCCCAGCGTCCTTGCCATGCTGGAGGAGATGGAGCGCAGCTGCGCCCAGTTCCAGTTCCTGGGCAGCTACGCAGAGGTATAACAAGATGGAGGAGAAGGTCTTTGGCCTCCTGGGCCGCAAGCTGGGCCACAGCTGGTCGGTCCCCATCCACCGGGCCCTGGGCTGCGAAGGGTACCGCCTCATCGAGGTGGAACCGGAACAGCTCCCCGCCTTTCTGGCCCGGGGGGACATCGGGGGCCTCAACGTCACCATCCCCTACAAGCGGGAGGTGATCCCCTACTGCGCCGCCTTGGACCAGGGGGCGGAGGCCATCGGCAGCGTCAACACCCTGGTCCCCGGCCCGGACGGCAAGCTCCGGGGGTACAACACCGATCTCGCCGGGTTTCTGACCATGGCCCGGCGGGCGGGGGTGGATTTCGCCGGGAAGAAGGTCCTGGTCCTGGGCAGCGGGGGGGCCTCCCTCACCGTCCAGGCCGCCGCCAGGATGGAGAAGGCCCGGGAGGTGGTGGTCATCTCCCGAAACGGCCCGGACAACTACCAGAACCTTGACCGCCACCGGGACGCCGAAATTCTGGTCAACGCCACCCCGGTGGGGATGTGGCCCCGGATGGACGCAAGCCCGGTGGACCTGGACCGGCTGCCGGGGCTGACGGCGGCGCTGGACCTCATCTACAACCCCCTGCGGACCCGGCTGCTCCTCCAGGGGGAGGAGCGGGGGCTCCGCTGCTCCGGGGGGCTGCCCATGCTGGTGGAACAGGCCGCCGCTGCGGAAGAACTCTTTTTCGGCAGGACTGTCCCCCGGGACAAGACCGAGGCCATCCTGGCCGGGCTCTGGCAGGACCGGGCCAACCTGGTCTTGGTGGGGATGCCCGGCTGCGGCAAGACCACCGTGGGCCGGGAGCTCTCCCGGCTGACAGGCCGGGCCCTCCTGGACCTGGACGCCGAGATCGTCCGCCGGGCGGGGAAGCCCATCCCGGACATCTTCCGGGGGGAGGGGGAAGCCGCCTTCCGGGACCTGGAGAGCCGGGTCCTGGCGGAGGTGACCTCGGACCGGAACGGCTGGATCATCGCCACCGGGGGCGGGGCGGTCCTCCGGGCCGAGAACCGGGAGGCCATGCGCCGGACCGGGCGGGTCTGCTTCCTTCGCCGGGAGCTGGAGCTTCTCCCCACCGACGGGCGGCCCCTGTCCCAGGCCGGGAGCCTGGAGGAGATGTACCGCCGGCGGCTGCCCCTCTACCAGCAGGCCGCCGACTTCCAGGTGGAAAACCAGGGCAGTCCCCAGGAGACAGCCCAAGAGATATGGAGGGATCACTGTGCGTATTCTGGTCATCAACGGCCCTAACATGAACCTGCTGGGGGTCCGCCAGCCCGACATCTACGGAAAAGCCACCTACGAGGACCTGCTGACTATGGTCCAGGAGGAGGCCCGGCGGCTGGGGGTGGAGGTGGAATTCTTCCAGTCCAACCACGAGGGGGCCCTGGTGGACGCCATCCAGAAGGCTTACTTCCAGAAGGTGGACGGCATCGTCATCAACCCGGCTGCCTACACTCACACCAGCGTGGCCCTGCTGGACGCTGTCAAGGCGGTGGGCATCCCCACGGTGGAGGTCCACGTCTCCGACCCCGACACCCGGGAGGAGTTCCGCCATGTCTCCTACATCCGGGCCGCCTGCGTGGCCACCATCCGGGGCCACGGGCTGGAGGGGTATCTGGAGGCCCTGCGGCTGCTGGCAGGGAAGAAAGAGTGACAGCGGGCCATCCCCTTTGTGCCGATGCCCTCGCCGGGAACGCCACAAAACAGGAAGGCGGTGATGCCTCGTGACGCCAAAGGAATTGAACAAGTCCATGACCGCCCTGTTAAGCGACCTGCTGGCGCCTTCCGGTTTTGCTAAAAAGCGGATCGGGCGGCTGATGAGAATTGAAAACGACTGCCAGCAGTCTTTCGTTTTCTATTTTACAAGAATGGGGTCCTCAAATTGCTATGACCTGACAAGCACCCTGATGTTCTCTTTCCCGGAGGTGGACAAGCTGACCAGCCGGTTTCTCGGGAAAGAGTACGACAAGCTGCTCCCCACCGGGTCGAAGCCCTTTTATACCCTTGTCCCGGGCCGTCCTATCCTAAAATACAAGTATTGCTCCGACGGGTCTCTGGAAGAGTTTGCGGAAATGGTCGTGGAGGACTTCCGTCCTTACGCCCTCCCCTTTTACGAGCGGTTCAATACACTGGATAAACTTGATGCGCACTTCGACCGGATGGTAAAAGAAAACGCCCCTATGGCGTTCAACGTGCGGACCGGTCCCCAAGGCACGGGCGTTGGGTGCAGTATCGCCGCCACCCTCTGTGTTTTAGAACGATGGGAAAAGCTCCGGCTTTTTCTGGAAGAAACACCCCTGTTGTTGGAGGAACACAGAGAGCGCATCGACGAATATCTTTCCAGCCGTTGACCTTCGGTTTGCCGCAATACAAAGGGGAAAAAGCGAACAGGCCAAAAGCGGGGGCACCCCATCGGATGCCCCCGCTTTTGTGCGCTTCTGTTTATTCTCCCTGCTTCACCACCACGGACCGGTCCCCCACCGCATCCTCCAGCAGGCCCTTCACGATGACCTCGGCCCGCTGGGAGGCCAGCTTCAGCAGACCGTCGGTGTCGGCCTTTTCCCGGGTGTCGGCCTCGGCCAGGGCGATTGCCTGGGTGACATCGGTCTTTTTGTCCCAGTTGAAAAGGGCGTGCTTCTCGTCGTAGAACCGGATGGACTCCGGGTCAACCTTCAGCGTCTGGATGGCCGCCGGGGGGAGGGTGACGGTGACCCGCCGGTCGTCCACCGCCACCGTGACCCCGCCCATGTCGATGCCCGCCCGGACCCGGGCGGTGTACACCATGGAAAAGCCCTTCTGGGTCAGAAAGGGGATCTTCCCCTCGGTGACGGTGTAAAGGTTGGTGTAGATGAGCTCCGCCGTGGAAAGGTCGGCCAGGTCCTCCAGCCGTTTCTCCACCGTCTCGATGGTGATTGTCTGCTCCCGGCTCTCCCCCGCCCCCGGGTCGATCTCGGTGATGTGGGTCACGTCCTTTTCCGGGGCCCTACTCCCCCCGGAGGCCAGGACGAACACCGCTGACAGGGCGACCCCCACCAACAGTCCCACCCCGATGAACTTGGCCGCTTCCAACAGCTTCCAGCCTTTTTTCTTTTCCATGGTCAACCTCCTTTTTTGGGGGATTCACCCCTTCCCTCCCCTTTTCATACCATAGGGCAACTGAAAAGGAGGTGGAAGGATGAAAAATCATCATATCGGTCTTTTGGGGGGCGGGCTGGTCCAGACTGCTTTGGCCAACCGTCTGGCGGAGACCGGCCGCTGGGAGGTCCACGCCATGTTCCTGGAGGGCCCCCTTCTCTCCCCCAAAGTACAAACCGCCCGGGACTTCCGGGACGTCCTCTGGCTCTGCGGGACACTGGTCCTCCCCTCCCCGGTCTGCCGGGAGGGGCTTCTTCTCAACGCCCCCCTGTGGTCCGGGCCCCCGGTGGACGCCGGGCAGTTTCTGGGGCTCATCGGCAAGGGGGTCCTCCTCCTGGCCGGGGAGATGACCCCGGAGTTCGTCCGGGCCGCCGCCGCCAAGGAAGTGGCGGTCACCCCCCTGCCCCCTGTGGAACGGGAGGAGGACTGGCCGGAGCTGGTGACGAACTACCTGGAACGGGCCGGGGATAAGAAGGTCCGGCCAAGGCCCAGGGATCAGGGCTCCCCGAACACCCCCTTGGCGATGTCCACCGACTCCTTGGCGTCCCGGGCGTACCAGTCGGCCCCGATCTTTTGGGCGTAGTCCGGGGTGAGCACCGCACCCCCCACCATCACCCGGCAGGGGAGCTTTTCCTCCCGGAGGAGGGCGATGGTGGCCTCCATGCTGCCAAGGGTGGTGGTCATCAGGGCGGAAAGACCCACCAGGGGGGCCCCGCTTTCCCGAACGGCGTCGGCCACCCGCCGGGGGGGAACGTCCTTGCCCAGGTCCAGGACGGTGTAGCCGTAATTTTCCAACAATATCTTGACGATGTTCTTGCCGATGTCGTGGATGTCCCCCTGGACGGTGGCCAGGACGATCTTCCCTTTGCTCACCCCGGCGCTTTCGGCGGGCAGGGCGGCCTTGATGACCTCAAAGGCGGCCTGGGCGGCCCCGGCGCACTGGATCAGCTGGGGGAGGAAGATCTCCCCCTTCTCGAAGGCGGCCCCGGCCCGGTCCAGGGGCGGGATGAGCTTTTGGTCCACGAGTTCCATGGGGGCCATCCTCTCCAGCAGGCCCTTGCAGAGGGCGGCGGCCTCGGTCCGGAGGCCGTGCTCCACGGCGTAGTCCAGCTCCATAGCGGGGCAAGAGGAGGCGGGGACGGTCTTGGGGGCCCCGCCGTAGCAGGCCACAAACTCCCGGGAATCCCGATCCGCCCCGGAGAGAAGGTTCCAGGCCCGCACCGCCCCCATCATCCCGGGGGAATTGGGGTTGAGGATGGGCAGGGTCAGCCCCGCCCCCAGGGCCAGGGTGAGGAAAGCCGGGTTGATGATCTCCCGCCCGGGCAGGCCGAAGGAGATGTTGCTCACCCCCAGGACGGCAGGGCAGCCCAACTCCTCCCGGACAGCCCGGACCGCCTTTAGGGTCTCCATCACCGAATCCTGCTCGGCGCTGGCGGTGAGGGTCAGGCAGTCGATGTACACATCCTCCCGGGGGATGCCGTGGGAGAGGGCGGCGGCCAGTATCTTCCTGGCGATGCCCGCCCGTTCCTCCGCCGTTTTCAGGATGCCCCGGTGGTCCAGGGTCAGCCCCACCACGGCGGCGCCGTACTTTTTCACCAGGGGCAGGACCCGCTCCAGGGTCTCGTCGTTGCCGTTCACCGAGTTGACGATGGCCTTGCCGTGGCAGACCCGGAGGGCGGCCTCCAGGACCTCCGGGCTGGAGGAATCCAGCTGGAGGGGCAGCTCCACCACCCCCTGGAGGGCCTTGACCACCCGGACCATGGTCTCCTTCTCGTCCACCTCCGGCAGGCCCACGTTGACGTCCAGGATGTCCGCCCCCGCCGCCGCCTGCTCCAGGCCCTGGGCCAGGATGTAGTCCAGCTCCCCGTTTTTCAGGGCCTCCTTGAACCGCTTTTTCCCGGTGGGATTGATCCGCTCCCCGATGACCCGCACCCGGTCCAGGGTGACGGCCCGGGTGGCGCTGCACACCGCCGGGGGGACAGGCTCCAGGGGACGTTCTATGTGGATACCCGCCACCGCCTCCTTTAGGGCGGCGATGTAGGCCGGGGTGGTGCCGCAGCATCCCCCAAGGAACTTCACCCCCAGCCGGGCCAGCTCCGCCATCTCTCCGGCGAACTCCTCCGGGGTGACGTCGTACCGGCTGGTCCCCGGCTCGGGGAGGCCGGCGTTGGGCTTCATCACCAGGGGCAGGCGGGTCCACCGAGCCAGTTCCCTTGCCAGGGGCAGGAGTTCCCGAGGGCCCAAAGAGCAGTTGATGCCGATGGCGTCCGCCCCAAGGCCGGTGAGGGTCAAAGCCATGGAGGCCACCGAGCAGCCGGTGAAGGTCCGGCCGTTTTCCTCGAAGGTCATGGTGCAGAGGACGGGGAGGTCCGAGTTCTCCTTGGCGGCCAGGAGGGCGGCCCGGGTCTCGGCCAGGTCGGTCATCGTCTCGATAACGACAAGGTCCGCCCCGGCGGCGGCCCCCGCCCGGACCTCCCGGGCGAAGGCTTCGTAGGCATCCTCAAAGGAGAGGGTCCCGGTGGGCTCCAGCAGCTGGCCCAGGGGGCCCAGGTCCAGGGCGGCGAGGGCCCGGTCCCCGGCGGCCTCCTTCGCCAAAGCCACCCCGGCGGAGACCAGCTCCTCCAGGGAATAGCCGCAGTTCCCGGTCTTGTAGGGGTTGGCCCCGAAGGTGTTGGCGTAGACGATCCGGGCCCCGGCCTGGATGTAGGCCCGGTGGATCTCCCTGATCCACTCCGGGTGGAGGAGGTTCATCGTCTCCGGGACCACCCCCAGGGGCATCCCCTTCCCCTGGAGCATGGTGCCCATGGCCCCGTCCAGCAGGACCGGGCCCTTTTCTTCCAGCAGCGTCTTAAAGTCCATGATGATCTCCTCCTATTCTCTGCCGCAGGTGATCCCCCGGCGGCGGTAGGCGCAGCTCCCCCGAAGGGAGCAGCTGCCGCAGCTTTTGGCCTTGGGAGCGGCCTTTGCCCCCGGCTCCCGGACCCCCAGCACCGCCGTCACCGACTTGCGGGGGGTCAGGATGCTGCTGGCGGTGGCGCAGAGCCCCAGCTTTCTGGGGGCGTCCAGGAGGGCCAGAAACTCCCCCTGGATGGTGACCGGCAGGTCCCCGTACCCCGGGCTGAACCGGCTGGTGAAGCCCCGCCCCGGATACCGCTCCCCGATGGCGGCCTCGGCCCGGTCGCAGACCTCCTCGATGGCGGCGGCGGCGCAGCTTTCCAGCACCAGGCTCCGGCTCAGGTCGGAAAGCTGGGTGCGGCGCAGCAGGGCGTCCACCCCCGGGGAGAGGGTCGCCGCCAGAAGGACCGCCTCCCGGCAGCCCGACAGGTGGTCCGCCAAGTCCTTTCCCGGCAGAAGGAACCCGCAGTCCAGGCGGACCCCCTCCGGGGCGATCTCACAGCCGAATCCCCGCCAGGTCCACCGGGGACGGGCGGCGGCCAGTAGCTCCCGGGCGCAGTCCTCCGCCAGGGGGAGCAGGGGGCCGGGGTCCTTCCCCCCCGCCCCCAGGTACCGCAGCACCTCGTCTATGGGGACACGGTCCAGGTCCATCACCGCCATGGCTCACGCCCTCCTCAAATTCTCCACCGCCCCGGAGATGCGCCGGGCCACGTCGGGGTCGTTCATGGTGTACAGGTGTATCCCCTCCACCCCCTGGGCGATGAGGTCCACGATCTGGTCCACGGCGTAGGCGATGCCGGCATCCCGCAGCGCCGCCGGGTTTCCCTCGTACCGGCTGATCATCCGGGCAAACTTCTGGGGCAGGCTGGCCCCGCAGAGGGAGACCATCCGGGTGATCTGCTTGGCGTTGACCACCGGCATGATCCCCGCCTCGATGGGCACGGTGATCCCGGCGATCCGGGCCCGCTCCACAAAGGCGTAAAAGGCGGCGTTGTCAAAGAAGAGCTGGGAGACCAGGTGCTCCGCCCCGGCGTCCACCTTCTTTTTCAGGTTGCGGATGTCGGTCACAGGGTCGGGGGCCTCGGTGTGGACCTCCGGGTAACAGGCCCCGGAGAGAGAGAATCCCCCCTCCTCCCGAATGAAGGAGATCAGGTCGCTGGCGTGGGGGAAGTCAGTCTTGGGCTCCACCCCGGGGATTCGGTCCCCCCGGAGGGCCAGAATGTCCTCCACCCCCTCCTCCCGGAGGTCGGCAAGGCTCTGTTTGATCTCCTCCCGGGTGGAGTTGACGCAGGTGAGATGGGCCAGGGGCAGGATGCCGTACTTCCGGCGGATGGCCCCGGCGATCTGGGCGGTGTAGCTCTTGCCCCCGCCGCCCCCCGCCCCGTAGGTGACGCTGATGAAGTCCGGCCCCAGCCCCTCCAGCTGCTCCAGGGTGTTCCAGATGGTGTCGATGGAGCTGTCCCGCTTGGGGGGAAAGATCTCGAAGGAAAAGACGACGTTTTTTTCGGCAAACAGCTTGGAAATGCTCATTTGGCGACCTCCTCACGGCCCCTCTCTGCCCGTTCTTTGATGAATTGGATGGCATTTTTGGCGGTGATCTTCAGGTCCTGGCGGCGGCTTTTCAGGAATCGCTCCAGCAGGGGGATGTCCTCGGGCTGGCCGATGGACTGCATGGCGATGGCGGCGTACCACATCTCGTACTTGCACGCCTTTTCATCCTCCTTGGCCAGCCAGAAGCGCAGGGCCTCCCGGCTCCCCTCCCCGGGGCAGGCCCCCAGGGCGTGGAGGGCGGCGTGGCGGACCAGCCACCGGTCATCCACGGTCAGCCTGGCCACCGGGCTGGTGTCCAGCTCCGGGGGCAGCAGGATACCCTGTCTCCCCTGCCAGTCCTGTATCCGGTCCAGCATGGAATGGAGGAGGTGCTTGTCCGTTTCGACTTCCAGCCGCCGGAGGAAGAAATCACAGTCCGCCGGGGAAAAGGCCCGCTCCATCAGCCGCCCGTAGATGAAGTAAGCGGCGCTTCGGACCTCCCGCTTTGCCTTGCTTTTCCCCTCGTTTTCGGTGATGATCTCCCGCAGAAAGGGAAAGAGAGCGGGGTCCTCCAACGTCTCCGCCTCCCGGAGGGCCTTCCAGCTGGCGGTCTCGGAACTGATCTTGATGTTTTCCTCCCGGGGGGTGTTGATCCTGGCGATGAGGTCCAGCAGCCCGGCCTTGTCCATAGGGGGAACCTCCCTTGTGTTTTGTTTCGCTTATTATAACACAAAAGCCCGGACAAGTAAATTTTCCGGGGCTTGAAGGAGCAAGAAAAAATGGCTATAATTGGAACATCAAAATGAGAGACACAGGGGAACGCCATGAGATCGTCAAACCCGTTGCAGAAATACTACGAAACAGAACAGGAGCGGCTCCGGCAGTTCATCCGGGAGGAATGCCGGACCGATGCCCAGCGTGCCGCCGTTTCGGTGATGACCCTGGAACGCTGCGCCCCTCAGCTTGCCCTTCTGGCGGAACAGCTCCCGGAGCTGGACGGGCTCTCCCTCTACGCCGGCATCCTGGATGACCTGGAGCGGTCCGTCTGTGACGGCGCCGCCCTCCCCGAAAAGGCGATCCGGGGATACGAGGGCTGGTGCCTCCGGACAGGAAAGCTGGCGGAGGGGCAGCATATCAGCCCCTATTCTCCCTGGCGGCTCCAGCTTCTGCCGGGCTTTCTGGAGCAGCTCGGCGCCTTCTTTTCCCAGGGCCCGCCCCTCCCCTGGGAGGACCCCCGGCCCGCCCTCCTGGGGTTCTGGCTCCTCTTTTGGTACGAAACAAACCACAGATTCCCAAGCCCCGGGAATTTTAACTTCTACCAGTACATCCGCTCCACCCACCCGGAGATCGAAAAACTTGGCCGGGAGCGGGACGCCCTCCGGGAGGAGCTGGAAAAAAGCGTGGCCTACGGTGACGCTTATGACGCCATCTCCCGGCGGTTCAAAGAGGAGTGCCAAAAATACTGGGGCGAGGCGGCAGCGGAGAAGAAGCGGCTGGCCGAAACCTGCCAGCCCATGACGGTGAAACGACTGCTCCTGGCCCCAAAGGAGCTGGATCGCCTCCGAGCCGATGTGTGGTTCGCCACCACAGAGGGCGCCTCCGGGGAGAGGCTTCGGCAAAGGCTTCGGGAATACCGCCTGCTGGACATCACCCGGGGGTAGCGGGCGGCCCGGGAGCCCACTGTGCAAAGGGACCGCCTCCGGCAAAGGGGGCGGTCCTTTTTTCTGCTTTCGGGGAAAATTCTTGCCTTCGTCCCACATTTCCGGATAATTTTCAGTTATCTTTCAAATTTCGTCACAAAAACGCCATATTTTTATGGTACACTTTTCCCGGAACCTAGATA
>CANOCD010000004.1 GCA_947564495.1 uncultured Angelakisella sp.
CCCCGCCTGCGGGCGGGGATGAGCCCTTCGGGCAAGCGGCCTGCGGGCCGGGGGAAGGAACGGCTTCGGTGCCTCCGGCGGAGCCCTTCGGGCTATGGCCTGCGGGCCGGGGTTGGATGATGCCCGCCATATCCTTTTGCTACCGGTGTTGGAGGCTTTACTTCGTGCTTCCCCCGGCCTTCTTCGCCCCGTCTATGGCAATGAGCAGAATGCTGGCCAGCACCAACATCCCCCCGATCACCACCCCCGCCGTGACCGGATCGTGGAACCAGATCGTCCCGAATACCACGCTGACGATGGGCTCCAGCATCGAAACAAAGGCCGCCATGGACGCTCCCATCCGCCCGATGCCGTACATCATCAGGAAGTACCCCCCCACCGTGCAGAGCCCCGACCCCAGGACGTACATCCACCCGACGCCGCCGCCTGCGGGAACCGCCAGGGTTTGTGTCACCGGCGCCAAGATCCAGAACAGCACCGTCCCCGGCAGGGAAACGTAGAACAGCTTGGTCTCGATGGGCAGTTCGTTGGCCGGGCCCTTTTCGTTGGCGATGAGATACCCCCCGTAGGTAAAGGCTGAGGCCAAGGCCAGCAGCAGCCCCGTAGGATGCAGGTCCCCGCCCTTCCCCGCCAGGAACACCATCCCGGCGATGGAAGAGGCGATGGCCGCCCCCTGGAGCCTCGTGAACCCCTGGCGGAACACCGTCCCCATCACCACGCAGACCACCGTGGGGTAGAGGAAGTTGAGCATGATGGCCACCCCCACCGGCAGGTAGAGGTAGGCGTTGTTTAAGAGCAGGGCGGTGACCAGCATCCCCACCGTGCCCATGAGCACCGCCTGGATGAACTGGACAGACCGGGCCCTCAGGCTCCGCTTTTTGGCCAGGGCCATCCCCAGGCTGACCAGGGTGATGATGAGGTTGGTGTAGGCCATCAGGCTGTTCATGGGCAGGCCGTCCACCAGCACCTGCTTTTGCAGGCTGGGCATGATCCCCAGCAGGGTGGCCGCTCCGGCCACGGCGAAGATACCGACAAGCATGGCAAAAGTTCCTCTCTTTCTTGGAAAGGGCCGGAGTGTTTTCCTCCGGCCCCTTGGTTTGTTTTGGATCGGTCTACTGCTCCAGCTGGGCCTCGGCCATCTGGCGGGCCTTCTTCTGCCGCTGGGCGGCCTGGCGCTCCCGGAGCTCCTCCTCGGTGAGGAGGGCAAGGGCCCCGGTGGGGCAGACCTTGACGCAGGCGGGAGTGAGCCCCGCCTTCTGCCTTTCGATGCAGGCGTCGCACTTCTGCATCTTGCCGTCCTCCCCGAAGCCCGGCACCCCGTAGGGGCAGGCCATGGCGCAGGAGTGGCAGCCGATGCAGTTCTGGGTGTCGTAGAGGGTGAAGCCGGTCTCCGGGTCCTTCACCAGGCACCCGCAGGGGCAGCCGATGACGCAGGGGGCGTCGATGCAGTGCATACAGGACACCGAGTAGAATCCCAGGGCCCCGGTCTTGTCCTCCAGGGTGAAGGTATGGCGGAAGGGCTGCTGGCCCTTCTGCACCGCCACGTCGTTCTGGTCGATGCAGGCCAGGGCGCAGGCGCCGCAGGCGGAGCACTTCTCCGGGTCGAAAAACAGGGTCTTTTTCATGGTTCAGCCCTCCTTTCCCGCTTTGGTCACGGCGCACCGGGTGGACCGGTAGGCCGGGAAGCCGGAGTAGGGGTCCAGATGGTCCCCGTCCAGCAGGCTGTTGACGTCGGCCTCGGGGTAGCCGTGGTAGAGGTTCACCAGCCCCGGGGGCACGCTGCCGGTGGGATGGACCAGGACGGTGACCCTCCCCCGAAGGGTGGAGATGACGATCCGGTCCCCCTCCTCCAGGCCCAGGCGGAGGCAGTCCTCCCGGTTCATGTCGGCGGCGGGCTTGGGACGGAGGCTCCGGTTGGCCGGCACCCCGTGGAGGCGGGAGTGGATGGCGTTGGGGATGCGGCTCCCCGAGGTGAGGGTGAAGGGGTACGCCTCCGGGTCGGCCCCGTCCAAGGGTTCCTTATAGGTGGGCAGGGCGTCCAGGCCCCACTCCGGGTGGTTTTCCATGATGGCGCTTTTCAGCTCGAACTTGCCGGTGGGGGTGGAAAGGCCCTTCTCCAGCTCCTGGTAGTCGGCGTGCTCCTCCTTGGGGGCGATGGGGATGGGGAGCTCCGCCTTTTTCAGCTGGTCGATGGTGACCCCCAGGTCGTCCAGGATGTAGGTCTGGACAAAGTGGTCGTACCCCTTTAGGAGCGTCTCGTCAGGGAGGTCCATATACCGGGCCAGCTCGGTGAGGATGTCGGTGTCGCTCTTGGCCTGGCCCAGGGGCGGGATGACCGGGGTGGTGTACCAGGCCGTTCCGTTGTGGTAGGGCTTGAACTCCCCCCGCTCAAAGCTGGTGCAGGCGGGGAGGACGATGTCGGCGTATTTGGCGGTGTCGGTGAGGAACAGGTCGGTGTCCACGAAGAAGTCCAGCGTCTCCAGGGCCCGGAACAGCTTGCCCGAGTCGGGGAACATCCGGCCGTTGAGGCCCAGGGCGAACACCGCCCGGAGGGGATAGGGGGTCCCTTCCAGGATCTGCCGGCTCATGTCCATGGCCTGCATCTCCCCCTCCAGGTAGTTCCACAGGGGGAACCGGGGGGCCCCCACCGGCTCCTTGGCGTCCTTGGGCCGGTTCTCGTAGAGGTATTCCTCCTCCCGGCTCTTAAAGCCGCAGGAGACGTGCATATAGCTGTGGGGGGTGAGGAGCTGTCCCCCGGCCCGGTCGAAGTTGCCGGTGATGGCCAGCAGGGACATCACCGCCCGGTAATTTTGCAGGCCGTTCCGGTGGTGGCAGAGGGGGGCGGAGGACTCGTTGCAGCTCACCCGGGGGTTCTGGTGGATGAGCCGGGCGGCGGCCTCCACCTGGGGGTAGGGGACGCCGGTGATGGCCTCGATGTTCGTTTCGTTGAAGCCCGCGGCGTAGGCGGCGTACTCGTCAAAGCCGTAGACGTACTTTTCGATGTAGGGGCGGTCGATCCATCCCCGCTGGATGAGGACGTTGGCGATGGCCAGGGCCAGGGCCCCGTCGGTGCCGGTGCGGGGCTGGAGGAACAGGTCGGCCAGCTTTTCGCTGGCGGGGGTGCGCCGGGTATCCACGATGAGGAACTTGAGGCCCCGCTCCTTCAGCTCCATGGCCCGCTTGGCCCCCATGTAGGAGGAGTAGAAGGGGTTGAAGGCCCAGCCCAGGAACAGGTCGCTATGGTCCATGTCCGGGCTGCCCTGTTCCCCCGCCGCTACCTTCCAGGCCATGAAGGCCGCGGTGTAGCAGGCGCTGGATTCGCAGCCGTAGTTGGGGCTGCCGAAGGCGTAGGCGAACCGCCGGAGCATCTGGCGATACCACTTGGAATAGCCGGAGTAGAAGGCCACGCTCTCGGGGCCGTACTGCTCCTTGGCCTTATTGAGGCCCTGGGCGATGGCCTCATAGGCCTCCTCCCAGGTGATGGGCTCGAATTTCCCCTCCCCCCGCTTTCCCACACGACGCAGGGGGGTCCTCAGCCGATCCTCCCGGTAGAGGTACTGGCGGTTGGAAAGGCCCTTGGTGCAGAGTTTCCCGTCGTTGGAGGGGTGGCCGTCCAGCCCCTCGATCTTGATGACCTCCCCGTTCTTGACGTAGGCGGCGATGCCGCAGTGCATCCCCGGGGAGCAGATGTCGCAGAGGGTGCGGCGGACCTCGATGCCGGTGTCGGGACCGGGGATCTTGGCTTTCAGCTTGCGTTCCAGTTCTGTCATTTCTTCCCCTCCAGTGCTTCGATAAAGGCCGGTTCCAGGCCGCAGCGGATGAGCTGTCCCCGCTGTTCCGGGGAGAAGGGACCGGCCTGCCCCCGGAGCAGCTTGATGAGATGGGCCTTGAGGATGCCGGACACCCTGTAGTTATCCAGGATGTTGAAGCCCGCCGCCCTGCCGTCCCGGAGCACCGCCTGGATGTAAAAGCCCTTGTCCGGGGACTGGTAGGTCCGGACCTCCCCGGTGAGGCGGTTGTCCCCCAGGCCGATGAAATCCATGTCCAAAAAGTGGGTGATGTTGTGTAGGATGTTGCCGTCGGTCTCGGCGGAGCCCCCGGCCATGTTCCGCCCGGCCACCCGGCCCTGGGTGGCGGCGTTGGCCCAAAGGCCGATGATCATCTGGCCGCCGGACTGCATCTCCCGGCCCTGGCAGCAGTCCCCGGCGGCGTAGACCCCCGGGGCGGAGGTCTCCATCCTTTCGTTCACCAGGATGCCCCGGTCGGTCTGGACCTCCTTGGGGTCCAGGATCCCGGTGGCGGCCCGGGTGCCGATGTTCAGGACCAGCAATTCGGTTTTCAGCTCCCTGCCGTCGGCAAGGCGGACGGTGGTCTCCTTCACCTGGCCGTTCTCGTCCAGGGTCTCCTCCGCCCCGGTGATGGCCTGGCCGAAGGCCAGTTCGATGCCCAGCTTTCTAAGCCGGGCCTCGATCATCTCCGAGACCTCGGGGTAGGCGGCCAGGGCGAAGATGTGGGGGGCCATATCCGCCAGGGTGACCTGGCAGCCCCGCTTGTGGAGCAGCTCCGCCACCTTGATCCCCACCATGGAGGCCCCCACGATGACGGCGTTTTGGTATTCCCGCTTTTCCAGGGCGTCGTGGAGGGCCACGGCGTCCTCCACCGTCCTCATGCAGAAGGCCCCCCGGAGGTGGGCGAAGCTCCCCGGGACAAAGGCGGTGGCGCCGGTGGCCACGAGGAGCTTGTCGTACTCCCGCCGGGTCCCGTCCGCGGTGGTCACCGCCCGGGCCTTGGCGTCCACCTTGGCCACCCGGGTCCCGGTGAGGAGCTCGGCCTCGTACTCCCGGGCGATCTCCGGCAGGGTCCCGAAGGGGAACAACCCCTCGTAGGGGAGGCGCCCGGCGGTGTAGTAGGTGGTGAGCATGGGGTTGTAGGGGGGCAGGGCGGTCTCGCTGTAAACATCCACCCGGGCGGAGCAGCCCGCCTCCCGGATGGCCCGGAGGCCGTGGTATCCGGCACAGCCGAAGCCGATGATGGCAAATCGTTCCATCCCTTCCGTCCTTTCTTTGGTCGTGCTGAATGTGGGGAGCGCCGCCCACCGCTTGACCGGGTGAGCGGCGCTCCATAGGCTGAAAAATGAGGGTAGGCTTACTTGCTCTCGACCTTGGCCCGCTTCTCCTGGACATACTTGGCCCGGAACTGGGTGTAGACGAACAGCACAGCGATGAAGATGACGCAGGCGATGGCGGCGGGAACGGTGAGGTCGGAGAGGTTGACGTAGGAGGTGAAAAGCATCAGGGCGCCGATGACCAGCAGGACAGCGTGGAGGGTGCTTTTCTTCATGTAGAAGTTGGACTTCTTGAACTCCTCGGGGAGGACGTCAGGGAGCTTCCAGCAGGCCAGGAGCACCATAAACTCGGAGAGCATATCGGTGCCCACGCCCATGTTGGAGATGAGGGTCAGGTCCATGCCGGTGACGATGGGCAGGGCGCCCATGACGAAGAACACCATGAGGAGGATGACGGGGGTGCCCGCCTTGTTCTCCTCGGCCAGCTTCTCGGGGAGCCAGCCGTCCCGGGCCGCCGCCTGGAGGCCCCGGTGGACCCAGCTGAGGGTGCCGTTGAGGGTGGTGAGGAGGGCGAACATGGCGCCGCCGAACACGAAGAACAGGTAGAGCCAGGTGGGGAAGATGGTCCGGGCCACCAGGGTCAGGTTCTCAAAGGCCACCTGCTCCACAGGGAGGACGCCGGCGGCCACGATGCCGATGAGGGCGTAGAACACGGCCACGATGGAGGTGGAAAGGACGATGACCTTGGGGATGGTGGTGGCGGGCTTTTCGATGTCGTCGGCGTTTTCGGCGATGAACTTAGCGCCGCCGCAGGCGAAGGAGAGAAGGGCGATGCCGGTGAAGAAGTTCATGGGGCCGTTGGGCATGATGTTGTCGGCGGCCAGGCGCAGGGTGGACCAATCCACCTGGGGCAGGCCGAAGCCGATGAACAGGAACAGGCTGATGAGCAGGAAGGCCACCATGCAGTTCTGGACCAGGGCGGTGGACTTGAGGCCCACGATGTTGATGCCGGTGCAGAGGATGAGGGCCACCAGGGCCACCACCGTCTCGCTGAAGCCGGGGAAGATGGCCACGAAGTAGCTGGCGAAGCCCTTGGCGAAGGTGGCGATGAGGACCTGGCTCAGGACGAACATCCCGATGTACATAAAGCTGGCCTTATCCCCCATGAGGCGCTTGATGTAGGTGTAGCCGGCGCCGGAGGCGGGGATGGACGAGGTGAGAATGATGTAGGGGACGACGGTGACGATGGCCAGCAGGGCGCCGAAGATGAAGGCGTAGGGGGTGCCGTGGCCGGTGAGGCCGATGACGATGCCGGTGAGCACCATGATGCCGGAGCCGATGATCTGGCCGGTGGCCATGCCCATGCAGTCCATAAAGTTGAGTTTCTTACGCTGGGTGGTCTCGGGTTTTGTACTCATTATGATCCTCCTCAAAAACTTTGTCAATATCACAGGGCCTTTCCTGGGGCCCTGCCGCTTCCGTTTGCAGGGGGCCGCTTATTTCATATAGTCGGCGTAGAACTTAGCCAGCTGCTCCAGGCCCTTCCGGAGGGTCTCCCGGGCGCAGCCGATGTTCAGCCGCATGAAGCCCTCGGCCTGCTCCCCGTAGTGGCGGCCATCCCCCAGGGCGATGCCGTACTCCTTGGCCAGGATCTGGGTGATCTCCCCGCTGGTCTTGCCGAAGCAGGTCATATCCAGCCACATGAGGAAGGTCCCCTCGTGGGTGGTCACCTGGACCTTGGGCATCCTCTCGGCGATGAACTCGGCCACCAGCTTGGCGTTCCCCGCCAGGTACTCGCACTGTTCGTCCATCCACTTGTCGCCGTTGTTGTAGGCGGCCTCCATAGCGGTGAAGGCCAGGTCGGAGGGGCCAAACATCCAGCGGCTGTCGTAGGCGTCCTGGATCCTCTGCTTCAGCTCCGGATTGGGGACGATCATGCAGGAGGAGCCAAGGCCGGCCATGTTGAAGCTCTTGCTGATGGCGGTGTAGACCACCAGCTTCTGGTAGGTCTCGGGGAACTTGCCGGCGGTGGTGTAGGGGCGGGTAAGGCCGAAGTCGGCGTGGATCTCGTCGCTGAGGAGGTAGACGTCATACTTGACGCAGAGCTCCGCCAGCCGCCTCATCTCCTCGGCGGTCCAGACCCGGCCGATGGGGTTGTGGGGGTTGCAGAACACGATGGCCCGTACGCCGTCGGCCAGCTGCTTTTCCAGCAGCTCCCAGTTGATGGTGTAGTAGTTGTCCTTGTGGTCCAGGGGGCAGTCCACCATCTGGTGGCCGCTGTTGTTGACGGCGGCGAAGAAGGGGTCGTAGACGGGGGTAAAGACCAGGACCTTCTCCCCCTTGGGGACCACCACGTCCAGGGTGAAGAAGATGGCGGTGACCACGCCGTAGCTCAGGAGCATCCAGTCGGTCTGGGGCTTCCAGCCGTGGCGGCGGTCCCACCAGCCCTGGATGGCCTGGTAGACCGAGGGCAGGGGGTCGGAGTAGCCGATGATAGGGTGGTCGCACCGCTTCTGGAGAGCCTCCGTGATCTCCGGCACCGTGGCGAAATCGGTGTCGGCGATCCAGAAGGGCAGCAGGCCGCTCTGCTGGCCAAAGCTGTTCTGGAAGTTCCACTTGATGCTGGAGGTGCCCCGGCGGTCTACCACCTTGTCGAAATCATACATGGCGAACTTTTCCTTTCTTGCTTGATCTCAGCCGCTGGAGGGGGCCGGCAAGGCGCCTGTTATGGTTTTTGCCGCCGCCCTTCTCTATCCTGTAATGAATTATAGCATGATATAATATGTTCCGCAATAGTCTATTCATAATTTCCGTGTTACTCGCTAAAATTTATCATATTATACAAAGAACTATGTAGGTATTTGTGCATACAGACAAGATTTTCACAAGTCCTATCCTTTATACACGGCAAAACCATAACAGAACAGGGCAGGAAAGGGAGGCCCCGGGCAAAAAAAGACCCCGCCGGGGCGGGCGGGGCCTTTGGGGCGGGGAAAAGTCAGATGCCGAAGAGGGAGAGAAGGGCGATGGCCGCCGGGGGGATCAGGAGGGCGGGGAGGAGGTTGAGGGTCTTGATCTCCTTGATGCCCAGGATGCCCAGGCCGGAGGCCAGGATGAGGATGCCCCCCACCAGGCTGATCTCGGTCATCAGGGCGTCGGTGATAAAGGGCTGGATAAGCCCGGCCAGGAGGTAGATGGTCCCCTGCCAGCAGAACAGCACCCCCGCGGCGGCGGCGATGCCCAAGCCGAAGGTGGAGGACAGGACCACCGAGGTGATGCCGTCCAGGATGGCGTTGGTAAAGAGGTAGGTGTGGTCCCCCATGAGGGCGCTCTGCATGGGCCCCAGGATGGAGAGGGTCCCGGCGCAGAAAAGGAGGATGGCGGTGGAGAGCCCCCGGGCCAGATCGGACCCCTTGGAGAACCGGGCCACCACTCGGTCAAAGAGGGTGTCCAGGGAGAGCCGGGTGCCGATGAGCCCGCCCAGGGCCAGGCTGACGATGAAAAGGACGTGGTACCGGGAATCGGGCATGGCCCCCACGATGGAGTTGACCCCCAGGGCGGTGGCGGCCAGGCCCATGGAGTCCATCATCACGGTCTTGTATTTTTCCCCGATGCCCTTTTTCAGCGTGCTGCCCAGGATGCTGCCGGCCAGAATGGCGCCGGCGTTGGCGATAGTCCCGATCATGTGTGGTCGCTCCTTCTTTTTTTGTTGGGGGTGATCCCTTATCTTATCCTATCATATAACAAGTTGCGGGAAAAAGTCAAGGGGGAGACGGCGTTTTCCCCGGGGGCGTTCCCCAGGGATTCCCACCCCCCTCCCGCCATATAATAAAAACAAGACACCAAACCAGAAAAGAGGCGGAACCTATGAAACTCCCCCGGCGGCAGCTCACCCTTGCCCTCCTGGCGATCCCCCTTTTCCTGGCCCTGGGCCTTGCCCCCGCCCAGGCCCAGTGCCTGGTCACCGGCGAAGACTATACCGTGGGGGCCAAGGCCGCCGTGGTCATGGAGGCCCAGACCGGGGAGCTCCTCTTCGCCCAGGAGCCCCGCAAAAGGCTCCCCATGGCAAGCACCACCAAGATCATGACCGCCCTTCTTGCCCTGGAACAGCCCGGCCTGGACGAGGAGTTTATCGTGGACCCCGACGCCATCCGGGTGGAGGGTTCCTCCATGGGCCTCCGGGAGGGGGACACCGTCACCCTCCGGGCCCTGGCCGGGGGGATGCTTGCCGCCAGCGGCAACGACGCCGCCGGGGCCGCCGCCGTCCGCATCGCCGGGAGCAAGGATGCCTTTGTGGAGAGGATGAACCAGCGGGCCGCCGATCTGGGCCTTGCCGATACTCACTTTGTCACCCCCTCCGGCCTGGACGCCGAGGGCCACTACTCCACCGCCTACGACATGGCCCTCCTGGGCCGGGCCGCCCTGCAAAACCCGGAGTTCGCCCGGATGGCGGGGGAAAAACGCCTCTCCCTTGCCTTCGGCAGTCCCCCCTATCAGCGGAGCCTCCTGAACCACAACCGCCTCCTCTCCCTCTACCCCGACACCATCGGCATCAAGACCGGCTTCACCAAGACCGCCGGGCGGTGCCTGGTCTCCGCCGCCCGGCGGGACGGGGTGACCCTCATCGTCGTCACCCTGGGGTGCGGGGACGACTGGAACACCCACATCGCCCTTTATGAGCGGTACTTCCCCAAGGTCAGCCTCCGGGAGGCCCGCCCCCAGGGGGAGATCCTCCTCCCTGTCACCGGTGGGGACCGGGCCTCGGTGCCCCTTGTCCCCACCGAATTTCCCGGCCTGCCCCAGGTGGAGGGACGGGAGCTTTTGGTATCCCAGAAAATTTTTGCCCCGAATTTTGCCTACGCCCCCCTAAAAGGTGGTGACATTGTCGGCAAGATAGTATATTATAGGGATGGAGAGCCGGTGGCCCAAAGCCCCCTGGCTGTGGGGGAGCCGGTAGACGCCCTCCCCCCGGAAGTTCCAAAGACGATCTGGGAGAAGATCAGAGACATCCTGGGCGGCCCCTGATTCCAGGCGGCGCTCCGGGGGAAGAATAGAAAGGACAGGACCATGCCAAAACCCATCCGCATCCAAAAGCTGCTCAGCGACAGCGGCATCCTTTCCCGGCGCAAGACCGAGGAGTACATCGCCGCCGGGCGGATCACCGTCAACGGACGAAAGGCCGAGCCCGGCCACCCGACCTACCCCACCGACGTCATCGCCATCGACGGGGTCCGGGTCCGGCTGGAAAAGAACAAGGAGAACCTTTACATCATGCTCAACAAGCCCCGGGGCTACGTCACCACCACCAGCGACGAGCGGGGCCGCCGGTGCGTCACCCAGCTGGTGGAGGACCTGGACGCCCGGGTCTACCCCGTGGGGCGGCTGGACCGGGACAGCGAGGGACTGCTGCTGCTGACCAACGACGGGCAGTTCGCCAACCTCATCATGCACCCCAGCCACCACATCGGCAAGACCTACCGGGTCACCGTCCGCCCCGGCATCACCGAGGAACAGTGCGTGGCCCTTTCCACCGGGGTGGACATCGGCAAGGACGGGGAGGTGGAGATGACCGCCCCCGCCACCGTCCTGGTGCTGGAAAAGTACCCCGACCGGGCGGTGGTCCAGATCACCATCGCCCAGGGGAAGAACCGCCAGGTCCGCCGGATGTGCGAGGCCCTGGGATTGACAGTCGCCCGGCTCAAGCGCACCGCCATCGGGCCCCTGCGCCTGGGGATGCTCCCCCCGGGGGAGTGGCGGGAGCTGAAGAAAAGCGAGCTCATCGCCCTGCGGAACTCCGGGGGCGGGGCCGCCGCCCAGGCCGCCCCGGAGCCCCCCCAGGCCCCGGGGAAGAAGAAGCCCTCCCGGAGCCAGGCCGCCCCCAAGGTCAAGCCCGGGCCCCGTCCCGCCAAGGGCAAGGCCCCCGCCGGAAAGCCCTCCGCCCCCAAAAAGCCGGGTCCCAAGCGGGCCCGGGAGGACGGCATGAGCCGGGACCGCTCCGGCGGCCTGCGGTTCCAGTCCCCGGACAAGCCCCGCCGGGGCGGGAAGGGAGGGGGCCGCCGGTGATCCAGATCCTGCCCATGGGGAAGGACCGGCTGGCCGCCCTCTGCCAAGAAAAGAACATCCGCCCGGGGGAGGCCCCCCTCCGGGGCTGCGTCGCCGCCGCCAGGGAGGAGACCCTGGGCTGGTGCCTGGCGGCGGAGGGGGAGCCCTGCCTTGTCCTGGGGCTGGAGGCGGAGGACCCCCATGTGGGGGACGGCCTTCTCCGGGCGGTGCTCTTTCCCCTTTACCAGGCGGGCCGGAAGGGCTACCGCTTCGCCTGTACCCCCGGGGGACCCCTCCCGGCGGGGTACGCCCTCCAGGGGGAGGGCTCTTTAGATGAACTATTCACCCCTTGTTCCGAAAGGAGAAAAGATCCATGAACCAGACCACGGGAACCGCCCTGGCCATCCTGCTGGGGTATCTTCTGGGGAGCGTCAGCTTCTCCATCATCCTGAGCCGGTTAAAGTACCGGGACGACATCCGCCGCCACGGCAGCGGCAACGCCGGGATGACCAACACCCTGCGGACCTACGGCAAGCTCTCCGCCGTCATCGTCCTGGCGGGGGATTTCGGCAAGGGCTTTCTGGCGGCCTGGCTGGGCTGGCGGCTGGGGGGGACCCCCATGGCGGCCTACCTGGCGGGCCTGTTCGCCGTCATCGGCCATATGTTCCCCCTCTACTTCGGATTTCGGGGGGGCAAGGGGGTGGCCACCGCCGCCGGGGTCATCCTGGGGACCTGCGTCCCGGTGTTCCTCCTCCTGGCGGGCTGCTTTGTGGCCATCATCTTCTTCAGCCGGTACGTCTCCCTGGGCTCCATCTCGGTGGCGGCCATCTACCCCGTGGCCCTGGTCCTTCTGGGGGGCGGGCTCCAGCCTCCGCTCCTCTGCGCCCTGGGGATGGCCGCCCTGGTCATCTGGGCCCACCGGAGCAACATCGGCCGCCTGCTGGCCGGCACCGAGAATAAACTTGGGCAGAAGAAAGCCTGACCCCGTCGAAAGGACGTGACCCCTATGGCCGAAAAAAAGAAGGTCCTGCTCCTGGGCGGGCTGCTCATGGACCGCTACCTCCTTGCCGACCGCTACCCGGGCCGGGGGGAGGACGCCCTGGTCCGGGAGGAGCGCCGCCAGGCGGGGGGCTGTCCCCTCAACGCCGCCCGGGTCCTGGCCTCCTTAGGGGCGGAACCGGTCCTCTACTCCGCCCTGGGGGAGGACGAGATGGCCCGGGAACTCAGCGATACAGCGGACAGGCTCTCCCTCAGCCGGGAAGCCCTCTACCCCCTTCCCGGGGGAAAGACCGGCGCCTGCACCATCGTCCTGGACCGGGAGGGGGAGCGGACTTTCTTCACCTACCGGGGCTGCGAGGGCCACTTTGACCGGGCCCGCCTCTCCCCCGCTTTGGTGGAGGAGATCGCCGCCGTCTTTGTCACCGGCATCTACCTGGTCTACCCCGGCTGGTCGGAGGGAGCGGTGGACTTCCTGGAGGAGCTTTCCGCCAGGGGGGTCCCGATCCTCTTTGACCCCGGCTCCCTCGTCGGGGAGATGGACCCCGGCCTTCTCCGCCGTGTGGCGGAGGCTGCAACTATCCTCACCCCCAACGGCTGGGAACGCCGGGAGCTGGAGCGTATCCTCTCCATCCCCGACCTCCCCGCCTGGGCGGCGGAGCGGGGGGCCGCCTGCCTGGAGACCCGGGGGGCGGAGGGCTCGGTCCTTGCCACCTGGGAGGGGGAGCGGGCCATCCCCGCCTATCCCGCCAAGGTGGTGGACACCACCGGCGCCGGGGACAGCTTCGCCGGGGGCCTCCTGGCCGCCCTCCTGGCCGGGCAAAGCCTGGAGGAGGCCGCCAAGACCGCCAGCGCCTGCGGCTCCCTGGCGTCGGAGGTCCCGGGCATCCCCGGGGACCTTGCCTGGGAGGCCGTCCGGGCCCGGATGGGGTGAAGCCGCCGCCCCGGATAAATCGTTATATGGCAAGAAAAACCGCCCTGTCCCGGGCGGGCTAAAAAAAGAGAAAGGGGGCTGACCTGTGGGGAAATGGCTTTCCTCCTTTTGGGGGCGGTTCCGCCACCGGGCGGACCGGCTCACCCTTGTCCTGGCCTTGGGGCTTTCGGCCCTCAGCGTCCTGTGCATCTACGCCATCTATGTGGCGGGGTACTGCCAGAAGCGGCCCTGGCAGATCCAGGGGTTGGCCGCCGCCCTGGGCTTCTGCGCCGTGGTGGTGATGGTGGGCCTCTTTGACTACGAGAGCCTGGCGGGGCTGTGGCGGTTCTACTACCCTCTCACCGCCGCCGTGATGATCTGGACCGCCTTTTTTGGCGAGACCCGCCCCGGCTCCAACAACCGCAGCTGGCTGAACCTGAAGGTGACTTCCATCCAGCCCAGCGAGATCTGGAAGCTGGTCTTTATCCTCGCCTTCGCCTGGCAGCTGGCCAAATACCGGGAGGACCTGAACCATCCCCGGGCCCTGATCCCGGTGCTCCTCAACGCCGGTCTGGGGGTTGGGGTGGTGCTGCTCCAGAAGGACACCGGGGTGGCCCTGGTCCTGGCGGCCATCATCGTGGCCATGCTCTTTGTGGCGGGCCTCTCCCGGAAGTTCATCCTGGGGGCCATAGGCGTCGGCCTGGTCTCGGTCCCGGTGGTGTGGTTCCGCCTCCTCTCCGACTTCCAGAAGGAGCGCATCCTCAGCCTTTTCGACCCCCAGCAGTTCGTGGAGACCACCGCCATGCAGCAGCTGGAGGGTCTGGACTCCCTGGGCTCCGGCCAGGTGTTCGGCATCGGCCTTTTTGCCGAGAACCACAACTACGTCCCGGAGATGTACAACGATTTCATCTTCACCTTCATCGGGGAGTCCTTCGGCTTTGTGGGCTGCGTCGCCGTGGTGGCGGCCCTCTCCATCATCTGCGGCCGGATGCTCTGGACCGGGGCGGTAAGCCGCAGCTACGTGGGCAAATACATCTGCACCGGTATTTTTGCCATGCTGGCCTTCCAGATCATCGTCAACATCGGGATGTGTCTCATGGTGCTGCCGGTCATCGGGATCACCCTGCCGTTCCTTTCCTACGGGGGGACGTCGGTGCTGTCGGCCTACCTCAGCCTGGGTCTGGTGATGCTGGTTTACGGGGGCAACAAAAAGACGATGTTCGAGGCGGCGGGTTAGCACCCGCTGGCACACCCTGCGATACGCTGTGCTAAGAGCCTATTCAAAATCTCCCCGCGCACCGCCTGGAGGTCTTGAATAGGCTCTAAGACTTACCTTGTGCCTGGAGTCGAAAGTGGCAAAAGGCAGAAGGCTGCAACTCACCCACCGGGGCCTCGAAAGGCGATTCCCACACCGACGAAAGCCCCGAAAGGCGCTCCCCGCACGAACCGGGCCTGGAGAAACCCCAACCCCGGCCCGCAGGCCGCTTGATTCCGCCGGAGGCACCAAAGCCGTTCCAAACCCCGCCGCCGCAGCGGCTTTGCCCGAAGGGCTCATCCCCGCCCGCAGGCGGGGATTCCC
>CANOCD010000005.1 GCA_947564495.1 uncultured Angelakisella sp.
GGTATCCTTCGGGCAAAATAAGGTACCTTTTTTATCGCACCCTCTGTAATGTTATCAGACAATATCACATGATAATTTTCCCAACATCCATATTGTCGTGAAAATGTGTGATGTCATAAAACGCTGAATATTTATTACAAACAGGTTCTTAATCCGGATGTGGATGCAGTTCCTTGCCCCTCAAAACACCGCCCGCACTCGCCCGGGATGCTCCACCCGGTAGCCCCCCAGCCCTTCGACCCGCCGCCGGAACTCTCCGCTCCGCAGCACCTCCAGCAGCTGCCGCACCATGGGGCTGTCCCAGGCGCTGTCCGGGATCAGCAGGTCGTACTGCTCCTGGCAGAGGGGCAGAAAGTCCAGGCCGTAGAGCCGGGCGGCGGAGAGGATGCCCAGGCCGGCGTCCCCGCTGCCGGCGGCGATCTGGGCCGCCACTGCGGTGTGGGTGAACTCCTCCCGGCTGTAGCCGGAAATACAGGCGGTGTCGATCCCCGCCTTTTTGCAGAGGTAGTCGATGAGGACACGGGTGCCGGAGCCCTTCTGCCGGTTGACGTACCTGATACCCTCCCGGCAGAGGTCCTCCACCCCCTGGAGCCCTTTGGGATTCCCCTTCGGCACCATCAGCCCCTGGGTCCGCCCCACGCACTCCACCAGGCGGACGTCGCCCTGGGGGAAGTATCGTTCCAGATAGGAGCGGTTGTAGCTGCCGTCCCTCTCGTCCAAAAGGTGGATTCCCGCTCCATGGGCCTCCCCCCGGCGCACCGCCATGATCCCCCCCATGGAGCCTGCGTGGGTGGAGCACATCCGCAGGGAGGGGTCCCGGAGGTGGAGGAGGTCGGCGGCCTCATCCAACAAGGGGTCATGGCTGCCGGTGATGACCAGCTGGTTTTCCAGCTCCGCCGCCGGACGGAGCAGCCGCACCTCCGCCAAGGTACCGGCTTCATAGCCCTCGGTCCCTTGGGGGATGGTCAGGATGCCGTCCGCCTTCATAAAGGAGGTCACCAGCCCGCTGCCCCGGCCCAGGGGGGAAGCCACCAGCTTTCCCCCCACCTGGCCCAGGCGCACCCGGACGAACTCCTGGTACTTGAGCCCCGAGACAACGGGCCGGGAAAGGACCGCTTGGCAGTTTTCCCCCGGGAGGGGGGCGGCGTGATACCAGTCCAGAAGCAGCGGCTTCAAAATCTCCTCCAGGACCAGGATGCCGGAGACGGGATACCCCGGCACCCCCAGGATGGGGCGGTCCTTTTTCCGGCCCAGGATGGCGGGCTTGCCGGGCTTTATGGCGATGCCGTGGCAGAGGACTTCCCCCACCCGGCGGATGGCCGCGGCGGCGTAGTCCTCCCGGCCGGCGGAGGAACCGGCCCCCAGCAGAACGATGTCGCACTGTTCCAGGGCGTGGTCCAGGGCCCGGACGATCTCCTCCAGCCGGTCCGGGACGATGGGAAAGACCCGGGGCTCCGCCCCCCACTGGGCCAGCATCCCGGAGAAGATGGCCGAGTTGAACTCCAAAATATCCCCCGGCCCGGGGTCGGCGGTGGGGGGAACGATCTCGTCGCCGGTGGGGATGAAGCCCACCACCGGCTTTTTCAGCACCGGGACCCTGGAGACCCCGCTGGCCAGCATCGCCCCCACCGCCGCCGGGGTGACGACGGTGTGGGCTGTGAGGAGCATCTCCCTGGCGCAGACGTCCTCCCCGATCTGGCGGATGTGCTGCCAAGGAACGGCGGGGGCATGGAGCCGGGCGCACCCGTCCCGCCCCCAGACCACATCCTCGATCATCACCACTGCGTCGCAGCCCTCGGGGACGGGGTCCCCGGTGTCCACCATCCGGAACGCCTCCGGGGGGAGGGTGACGGGGGTGGTCTCGGTGGCGCCGTAGGTCCTGGCCGCCTCCAGGGCAATGCCGTCCATGGCGCTGGCCAGGTAGTGGGGGGCGCAGATGGCGGCGTAGACGGCGGCGGAGGTGGTCCTCCCCCAGGCCGCCGCTGTGGGCACCTCCTCGGTCCCGGCGGCAAAGCCCGCCTGGGACATCCAGGCCCGGTATTCCTCCCGAGCCCTTTCCAGGGGGATGTTGGTGAGATATTCAAAAGCCATTTTCTTCCTCCTCCACCGTGTAAAGGAAAACCTCCGCTTCCGCCCCTGCCGGCAGGCCCTCGCAGTCCCGGGGGATGCAAAGGTAGCCGTCGGTGGCGGCAAGGCTGGTGATGAGCCCCGACTTGCCCCAGACGGGTCGGGCGGTATAGCCCTCCGGACTGCGGGTCAGGCGGACCCCCTGGTACTGGCTCCGGCCGTGGTTGGCCCCCAGGTTTTCCTCCAGCCGGGCGGTAACGGCGTGGCGCCGGGTCCGGCGGCCCATCATTTGGGCCAGGAGAAAGCGGACAAAGAGCTGGGCGGTAAAAAAGGCCGCCACAGGGTGGCCCGGCAGCCCCAACACCGCCTTGCCCCGGACCTTCCCCGCCAGGGTGGGCTTTCCGGGCTTCATGGCGACCCCGTGGAACAGCACCTGGCCCTGGCGTTCCAGCACCCGGCAGACAGCGTCCCGGGCTCCGACCGAGCTACCGCCGCTGACCACCACCAGATCGCAGTCCTCCAGGGCGGCGTTCAGACGCTCCTCCAGCAGCTCCTCCCGGTCGGGGACGATGCCGTAATGGCGGCAGACCGCCCCGGCCTCCTCCGCCACCGCCCCCAGAAGGGCTGAGTTGACATCCCGGACCTGGCCGGGGCCGGGGGCCGCCTGGATGGGGACCAGCTCGTCCCCGGTGGAAAGGATGCCCGCCACCGGCCTTTTCGCCACCGGGACAGAGGAGACCCCCAGGGCCGCCAGCGCCCCCAGGTCCTGGGGCTGGAGCCGCCGCCCGGCGGGGAGGACCGCCCTCCCGGGGGTGACGTCATCCCCCCGGAAGATGAGGTTCATCCCCGGGGCCGCCGGGGCGTGGATGCCCACCGTCCCGTCGCCGTATTCCTCGGCGTATTCCAGCATGACCACGCTGTCGGCCCCAGGGGGGACCGCGCCGCCGGTGGGCACCGCCATACAGCTCCCCGGGGGCAGCGGCCCGGAGGGGCCCTCCCCCATGAGGACTTCCCCCGCCAGGGGGAGGATGGCCGGGATGGACTGGGAACAGCCAAAGGTGTCGGAAGCCCGCACGGCGTAGCCATCCACGGTGGAGCGGTGAAAATCGGGGACATACTCCCCGGCGACGATGGGGCGGCTCAGCACCCGGCCCAGGGACCGTTCCAGGGGGACCGTCTCCTCCTCCATCCTTCCGGGGAAAGCCTCCTCCAGGAGGTCCAATACCTCCTCCGGGGTCTTGACCTTCAGCATCCTTCTTCCCTCTCTTTCAGCTTCCGTAAAAATCCAGAAATTCCTTCGTCTCAGGCCGATCCGGCTGGTACAGGACCCGCCCGGCGGGGCCCTGCTCCAGCAGCCGCCCCCGATGCAAAAACAAGGCGTCGTCCGCCGTCCGGCGGGCCTGCTGGAGGCTGTGGGTCACCAGGAGCAGGGTGCGGCCCGTCTCCCGGCAGGTCCTTTGGAGCAGCCCCTCGGCCAGGACGGTGGACTCCATATCCATGGCGGCGGTGGGCTCGTCCAGGATCAGCAGGCGGCAGGGCCGCATCAGCGCCCGGGCCAGGGACATCCGGGCCAGCTCCCCGCCGGAAAGAAGGGCCGCCCGCCGGTCCGCCAGGGGGGAAAGGCCCAGGGCGGAAAGCAGCTCCTCCGCCCGCTGACGCCCGCCTCCGGTGACAAGGAGGTTTTGGCGGACGGTCATGCGGAAGGGAAAGCTCCTTTGGGGCAGATACCCCACCGTGACCCGGGCCGGGACCACCCTTTGGCCTCCGTCTGCGGGGACCGCCCCGGCAAGCACCTTGGCCAGGGTGGATTTCCCGGCGCCGTTGGCCCCCAGCACAGCGCAGACCCGCCCCGGCTCCAGGGCGAAGTCCGGCATGGCCAGGACGGTCCTGCGTCCGTAGCTTTTCTGAAAAGCGGGAAAGTTCACCGGCGCACCCCCCCTTGGAGGAGAGAGACCAGCAGGTTCACCCCCAGGGAAAGGGCCATAAGGATGATCCCCAGGGCGATGGCCTTGGAAAAATCCCCCCGGTTGGTGTACTGCATGATGGCGGTGGTCATCACGTTGGTTTTCCAGGCGATGCCGCCCCCCACCATGGACACCGCCCCCACCTCGGCGATGGCCCGGGCAAAGGCCAGCAGATAGACCGAGAAGATGGGGTAGAGGCACTCGTTGACCAGAAGGAGGAACACCTTCCAGGGCGGGAGGCCCAGCCCCCGGGCGGTCTCCCGCACCGGCGGGGCGACGGCGGTGACATAGCTTTCCAGGTTCCCCACCACCAGGGGGGTGATAAGTGTCACCTGGGCCAGGATCATCACCGGAACGGTAAAGAGGAGCCGGAGCCGCCGGAAGGGCCCCACCCCGGAAAAGAGGAGGTAAAACAAAAGGCCGCAGACCACAGGGGGTGTTCCCATCAGGGTGCGGTTGACCACGAGGAGGGCCCGCCGCCCGGGAAAGGAGCAGGCCCCCAGCCAGATGCCCAGGGGGACCCCCAGGGCGAGGGCGGCCAGGGAGCTGCAAAGGCTCATCCGGGCGGTGACCGCCAGGATGCTCCACAGCTCCCGGTCCCCGGACAGGATCAGGGCCGCCGCCTGCTCAAAAGCCTTTCCCATACCGCTCCCTCCTTTTGCTGCGGTCCCCATGGAAGGGGCTCCTCCCATGGGGACCGTTTTTGTTATGCAGTTACGCCACCTTGCCGCCGTTGGCCATAAAGGTGAGGAAGGTGGCCTTGTCGGTGAGGATGTAGCCCTTCTGCTCCTCCGCCATCACCAGGCAGGCTCCCATACCGGCGTTGGCCGAGCGGTACCAGTCGGCGTAGACGGTAAAGCTGGCGGCCTCCTGGGTGATGCCCAAGGACTCCGGCCAGAGGGAGAGCTCCTTGGTGTGGGTGCCGGAGCCGTCCCCCCGGGAGATGAAGGTGTGTTTCCCCTCTGCGATGGCGGCAAAGGCGTCCAGGACGGTTGCGCTTTCCGCCACCTTGGCCGGGTCCTCCGTGGGCCCGCAGAGGACGAAGTAGTTGTACAGGAAGGAGAGTCGTTCGCTCTGGAACCCGGGGAGGACGTAGGAGAAGCCGTCGCTGACAAAGGCCTCCTCCTGGGACTTGGCGTGGACCAGGATGAGGTCGGCGTTGCCGTACTTGGCGGCGGCGATGGCCTTGCCGGTGCCGGCGGACTGGACCTCCACGGTGTAGCCGTACTGCTCCTCAAAGACCGGGAGCAGCGCCCCCAGCAGGCCGGAGTCGTTCACCGAGGTGGTGGTGGAAAGGCGGATGGTCTTTGTTTCCTCGGTGGCCTTTTCGATGGCCCCCTCATAGACAGGGGCGCCCTCCAGCAGGTAGAAAAGGTGGTCGTTGTACTGCTCCACCCCGTAGTCGGCGGCCATCTTCAGCCCTTCCTCCGAGAGGAGCCACTGGATGAGTGCCGCCGCCCCGGAGGTGTTCACCGAAACGTCCGACACGGGGGTCCCATTGGCATCGGTAAAAGGCGCCCCGGGGTTTACCGCCAACAGGGTGTAGGTGTTGATCATCTGGTCGTCCGCTTCCTTGAGGATCACCGTGTTCACCACCGGCCCGGAGGGGGCGGCCTCCGACTGAGAGGAAGGGGAGACTGCCTCCTTCGGATCGGAGGAGGGGGCAGGGGAGGGTGCGGGACTGTTTGCGGGCTGTCCGCCGCAGGCAGCCAGGGCCAGGAGCATCATCCCGACAAGGAAAAGGGCCAAAAGCCGGTTGGTTTTCATCTGGTATCATCCTTTCGTTCTTTGCAGTAGTAAATTTTTTCCATGTGGTTTCGCCCGAGGTCGATGGAAAGCATCTGCCGGGCCAGCAGCTCCCCGGCCCCGGTCAGGTACTTGATGGCCTCCGCCGCCATGAGGCTGCCCACCACCCCGCAGAGGGGCCCCAGGACCCCCTTGGGGGCCACGCCCCTGGGAGCCTCCCCAAAGAGGCAGCGGTAGCAGTTGCCGTCCTCCGGCAGGCAGGTAGTCACCTGGCCCAGGAGGCCCCTCACCCCGCCGTGGCAGCAGGGCCGCCCGGCGGCGGCGCAGGCGTCGGCGATCATCAGCTTGGTGTCCTGGCCGTCGGCGGTGTCGAGGATAAAGTCGTACTCCTTGGCCAGGGCGGTGACGTCGGGCCGGGTCAGACGCTTTTGGTAGGGGTGGATGGTGACGCCGGGGTTGACCAGCTGCAAAAGGCCGGCGGCGGCCTCCGCCTTGGGACGGCCCAGCTCCGCCATAGTGTAGAGGAGCTGCCGCTGGAGGTTGGAAAGCGCCACCCGGTCCCCATCGGCGATGCCGATGGTCCCCACCCCCGCCGCCGCCAGGTAAAAAGCACAGGGGCTCCCCAGCCCCCCGGCCCCGATGACCAGGACCGACCCCTTCCGGAGCCGCAGCTGGCCTTGGGCGCCGATCTGGGGGAGGAGCAGCTGTCTTTGATACCGTTCCGCCTCGGCGGGGGTCAGACCGGGAGAAAGGGAAGTCGCCGCCATATCAGCTGTCCCCCAGAAAATACAGAATTTGGAGCCGGTCCCCGTCCCGGAGGAGAAGGGCGTCCCGGTCCCCCGGGGGGATGTCCCTGCCGTTCACCTGGACCAGGGCCACCTCCTGGTTTTCTACCCCCACAGCGTCCATCCAGCCCTGGAGGGTGAGGCCCTCCGGCCATTCCCGGGTCTCCCCAAAGGCAGTCAGCTTCATGGGGCACCTCACTGGACGGCGCCGACCCGGCACCAATCCTGGCAGATGCCGCAGCGGACGCACTTCTGGGGGTCGATGGAGAAGGGGGTGCGGACGATGTCCCGCAGCTCGTAGTTGAGGGGAGGCTCCACCCCGGTGATGGCCCCCGCCGGACAGTGCCGGGTGCAGAGGCCGCAGCTGACGCAGGCGTCGATGCTAATGGAATAGGGCTCCTCCCGCTTGGGCGGACCGACCCGCTCCACCGCCCCCTTGGGGCATTTGTCGGCGCAGATGCCGCAGCCCACGCACTTTGCCCCGTCGATGTGGTAGGGCTTTTTCCGCTCCCCGGAGATGGCTTTTTCCGGGCAGACCCGGGCGCAGAGGGAACAGCCGATGCAGGCCGTTTCCAGGATGCGGTAAGCCCGGCGGGGGGCCGGGGCGGGCCGGGCCGTCTCCCCGGGGCGGACCGCCCCTTCTGGGCAGGTCTCGGCGCAGATGCCGCAGTCGATGCACCGCTCCGGGAGGATGGCAAACCGGCTGGTCCCGGCTGCGATGGCGTCCACCGGGCAGCGGCGCTGGCATTCCCCGCAGGCGATACAGGCTTTTCCGTCGATATAGTGTGCCATCTTTCACGCCTTTCTGACCGCTTCGTTCACCGAAGCCAGGTCCAGCTTTTTCATCTCCTCCGCCACCTCGGGGAGGCCCAGCCCCCGCAGGGTGTCCCCGGTGGGGCAGGCGGTCTCCGGCTCCCAGCCCAGGCCGGCCCCGATGCGGAGGAACATCTCCTTGACGGTGGCTTCGTCGGCGATCTTGGGGGACCACTGGCCCTCCTTGGGCGGGGACATCATCCGCTTGGAGACCCCGTAGTCGTGGGCCCGCAGGCCGTTCCGCAGGTTGAGGCAGCGCATCAGCGACACCATCCGGTAGCCGAACTGTTTGGCCTCCTCCACCGTCATATCCCAGCCGGTGACGGCGTTGAGGGTGGCCACGACAAAGCGCCAATCCGCCTGGGTGTAGAACATACAGACCCCGGTGGAATCATCCACCGGACGGTGGCAGGCGATCTTGACGTAGTGGTCGGTGATCTCCTCCACGTCAAAGGCCTTGGCCGGCTTTTCGATGCCGAAGTTTTCCTTGTCCACGAACCCCTCCACCGGGTTCATCAGGTTGGAGCCGTAGTCGGACATCCCGAAGCCGGGGAGGCGGCTCCACTGGGCCCGCTGGTCGTGGATGTGGGGGGCGAAGCCCTGCTTCATGTAGACGCCCCGGTCCTCGGCCCCTCTGCCGATGGCCTCCGCCGCCCGCTTGACGCCGTTGGCCAGGATGTCCCCGATGCCCTCCCGCCGGGCGATGTGGTGGAGCAGCCGGATGCCGGAGTCGCAGTTGCCCCAGTTCATCTCCAGCCCCCCCAGCTCCTCCTTGGAAAGGGTCCCGCTTTCGTACAGCTCGTAGACCAGGGCCAGGAGGAAGCCCCCCTCCTTCAGGTCCATCCCCAGGCGGTCGATGGTGATGGTGAGGGCCAGGCCGCCCTCGGTGTCGTCGAAGTTGCCGATGAGGGCGCTCATGGCGCTCATCCCCTCGTACTCCGGCTCGTCCCCCACCATCCCCTTGTACTTGCCGTCCAGGATCTCCAGGGAGTGACAGTGGTTCCAGGGGCAGGCCCAGCAGGCGGTGCGGACCCATTTGAACCGCTCGTCCTTTTCCAGCTCGTCCCGGTTGAAGTTGCCGCAGGTGGGGAAATAGGTCTCGGTGTAGTTCTTCACCGGCAGCAGGTGGGCCATGTTCATCATATTCAGGCTCCCCAGGGTGCCTACAAACCGCACGCCGGAGGTCTTGGACTTCCCGCTGGCGGTGGTCTCGTTGGCGTTCTGGAACCAGGCCTCCTTGGCCTCCTCCAGGGCCGCCGGATCGGCAACCTCCACCTCCCGGTCCAGCCGCTGGATGGCGATGGCCTTGAGCTTTTTGTCCCCCATGACACAGCCGGGACCGTTGCTGGCGGCGATGTGCCCCTTGTCGTTGAGGATGCCGGCGAACCGCACCAGGTGTTCCCCGGCGGGGCCGATGCAGGCCACCGAGCTGGCCCGGTCCGGCAGGCCCAGCTCCGCCTTCAGGGCGTCCTCGGTCTCCCAGGTGTCCATGCCCATAAGGTGGTCCGCCGGGCGAAGCTCCACCCGGTCCTCCCCGATGAAAAGGTACTGCCAGCTTTTGGCCTTGCCCTCAAGAATGAGGATGTCGTACCCCGCCCGGCGCAGGCAGGAGCCCCAGTGCCCCAGGGTCTGGGCGGAGCAAAGGCCGTTGCTCAGCGGCCCGATGGTGTTGACGCAGCAGAGGCCGGAGCCGCAGGCGGTGGTGCCGGTGAGGGCCCCCAGGGAGAAGATGAGCTTGTTGTCCGGGGAGTTCCAGGGGGTCTCCGGGGGGAGCTCCTCCCAGAGGAGCCGGGTGCCGAAGCCCATGCCCCCCAGGTACTTCCGGGCCCAGGCGGCGTCCCTTTTCTCCCGGGTGATGCTGCCGCTGGCAAGGTCGATCCGCAGCACCCGGGGCTCGTAAACAAAATGCCGGTCCATAGGTGGTTTCCTCCGTCTTTTTCAAAATGGCAGGGGCGGGGCCTGCTTTGCCCTCACCCCTGCCGCTGTGTTCGGGGTACGGTTCAGTTTTCCGGCTTCTGCTCCTTCAGCAGCAGCATAGAGACCAGGGCGATGGCCAGCAGGCAGAGGAGGACGATGAACACCACCCGGAGGGAGCCGGCGTAGGCGTTATTGACGTTCTCCAGCATGGTGGCGAACAGCCCCTGGGCCTCGGCGGGGAGGGTGGCCATGAACTCCTGGGCGGGGGCCTTGTTCATCAGGACCCCGGCGTTGAGGAAGGGGGTCAGCTGCTCCTGGGTGACGGTGTTCAGCAGGCCCTCCGGCACCACATGGGCCAGCTTGCCGGCAAAGGTGGTGTTGAGGATGAGCCCCATAATGGAAAGGCCGATGGTCCCGGTCAAAGACTGGAAGCACTGGAGGGTGGCGGTTCCGCCGCTGATCTTCTTCTTGGGCAGGTTCCCCTGGATGCCGGCGGTAAAGGCCCCCATCACCGCCCCGTTGCCGAAGCCGATGATGCCCATCATAACATACAGCAGCCAGATTGGGGTGGCGGCGTTGCAGGTGGACTGGAGGAACATACTGAGGGCGTAGAGCCCCACGATGGCGATCATGATCTCCCTGATGCGGCCCTTCCGGGCGGCGATAAGGTAGCCGGCCACCACCCCGGCCAGGGTGTTGACGATGGCCTGGGCGGAAAGGACCGCGCCGGAGGCGGTGCCGGTCATCCCCCGGATGGCCTGGGCGTAAAGGGTGAAGTAGGCGTTGGAGGCGAACATACAGGGCCAGATGGCGCAGGCCGCCAGGAGGCAGAGGACAAAGTACCGGTTGCCGAACAGCTCCATGGGGATGAGGGCGTCGGCGGTGCGCTTTTCCACCAGGACAAAGGCGACGGCGCCGATGACGGTGGCGGCCAGCAGGGCGACGATGAGAGGATCGGACCAGCCCCGGGTGCCCACCCAGTTAAAGGCCAGAACGGCGCAGGTGGCGGCCACCGCCAGCAGCAGGAAACCGGGGATGTCGATGGAGGGGGCGGTCTCCTTCTTTACGTTGGGGTACTGGGTGAGGAGCATCCCCACCACCAGAGCGCCGATGACGATGGTGGCGTAGAACACCGCCCGCCAGCCCATGGCGTCGTAGATGACCCCGCCGATGGTGGGCCCGAAGATGTTGCAGATGCCGGTGACGGTGCCGTAGAAGCCCAGGTACTTGGCCTTATCCGGGCCGGTGTGGATCTCCCCCAGGGCGGTGAGGCAGTTGGCCAGCATAAAGCCCTGGCCCAGCCCCTGGCCCCCGCGGAACACCACGTGCATCATCATGGAATTGCTCATCCCGGCCAGCAGCATGGAGACCGAGTAGATGGCGATGCCGGTCATGATGAGGTTGCAGCGGCCGAAGATGTCCCCCAGCTTGCAGGAAAGGGGCATGGCCAGGGTGCTGCACAGGAAGAAGATGGTGTTCATAAAGGTGTACAGCCCCACGTTGCCCAGGTCCGCCGTGATGTAGGTGCCCACGGTGCGGGCCATGGCGTTGAAAAACAGCACCTCGGCCAGGGCCAGGAATATGGCGGCGGTGGCCACCGTCTTTTGACGGCTGTTCATTTCGGTGTTCGTGTTCATAACGGTGATTCCTCCTTAGTTTTGGTCGTTGGCGTGCAGGGTGGTCCGATCCAGCCGGTAGCCCAGGAACAGCAGCCCGATGAGGATGGCCAGCAGCCCGGGGGCGATGAACATCAGGGCGTTGATGCCCCACAATACCCCCGTGGTCTGGGGCATATTGGCGTTGAAGCCCAGCACCCCCAGGACGATCCCCATCCCGGAGGTCCCGATGGCCATCCCAACCTTGTTGCCGAACTCCAGCAGGGCAAAGACGCCCCCGTCGCTTCGGGCCCCGGACCGGTACTCGGTGTAGTCGGTGAGGTCCGGGACGATGGTGTAGATGAGGGAGTAGCTGGCCCCGAAAAGAAAGCTGGAGAGGACGGTGAGCCCCCAGAACAGAGCCATGGTCCCCGGCCGGGGCAGAACGAAGAAGTTGAGGACCAGGGCCCCGCCGTAGAGAACGTACAGACAGCTGAGAGCCTGGCCCGGTCCCCGAAAGCGGGGCAGGATGTACTGGGCCAGGTAGGTCCCGGCAATTTGCGGCAGCCGCATTAGGAGGGTGAACAGGGCGTAGAGCCCCATATCCCCCGCCACATACTTGAAGTAGTAAACAAAGATGGAGACCCGCCCGTAGGAGATGAGCCCGTTGAGGAAGTGCCCCGCCAGGGCGATGCAGAAGGGCCTGCTGCCGATGTTCTGCCGCACCACCGCCGCCAGATCGAACTTCTTCTGCGCCTGGGGGCTGGGGAGGATTTTCTCCTTGCAGAAGATGGGGGTCAGAAGGTACAGGGGGACGCTGACCAACCCAAAGAGGACGGTGAGGCGGAAGTAGGGGGCCGCCGTGTCGGTGCCGTTGACGTGGAACCAGGCGGTGGTCAGCTGGGTCATCACCATGGCCCCCACGATCCCCGCCGCCGATTTCAGCGAGATGATGTTGGCCCGGGCCTTGGGGGAGCCGGACATCACCGAGGCCATAGCGTCCAAAGGGGTGCTGAACACGGTGAAGGCCAGGAGATACAGCAGGTAGGCGCCGCTGACCCAGGCGAACCGAAGGGCCGGGCTCCAGGCGGGGTCCACGTAAAAGAGCAGGCAGGTAGTCACCGCCACGGGCAGGGCGGAGGCGGCGATCCAGGGGCGGTACCGCCCCCACCTGGTCACGGTGCGGTCGGTGAGAAATCCCACCAGGGGGTCGGTGATCCCGTCAAAGAACCGGGACACCAGCAGCAAGGCCGAAAAGGCAAAGGCGGAGATGCCCACGGCGTCGGTGCAGAAGATCATAAAGTAGCTGGTGATGTACCCCCAGCTGAATGCTGTGGCGATGTTGGAGGAGATGTAGGCCGCTTTCTCCGGCCAGGGGAGCGTGGCTTCGCCAGGTATCCGCCGGTCTTTCATAGAGGACCCTCCCTTTCTCCCGGGGCGAAGATCACCCCTTGTACCGCTGCCCCCCGTCGATGACCAGCTCCGCCCCGGTGACGAACCTGGATTCATCCGAGAGGAGGTAGACCGCCCCGTAGGCGATGTCCTCCGGGACGCCCAGATACCCCAAGGAGGTCTGGTCCTTGCAATGCTGCACCACCTCGGGCATACTGAACATCCCGGCGGTCATGGGGGTCTCAATGGTGCCGGGGACGATGGTGTTGACCCGGATGTTCTCCTTCCCCAAGGTCACCGAGGCGGTTCGGCTCAAGGACCGGACCCCGCCCTTGGAGGGGGCGTAGGCGTTGAACCCCACCCCGATGTAGGCGGCCATGGAGGAGACGCAGATGATGGAGCCGCCCCCGGCCTTACGCATCTCCGGCACCACGGCCTGGATGCCCCGGAACTGCCCCCAAAGGTTGACGTCGATGATCCTTTGGAACAGCTCGTGGTCGGTCTCCTCCCACCAGACCCCCTTGGTACCGATGCCGGCGTTGTTGATGAGGCCGTTGATCTTGCCGAACCGCTCCACGCCGGCGGCCACCGCCCGGTCCCAGTCCTCCCCGCTGGAGACGTCCAGCCGGACCGCCAGAACACTGTCGGGATGGGCTTTGTTGATGCGGGCCATCGTTTCCTCCAGCTGCTCCACGGCGATGTCCCCGGCGATCACCTTGGCCCCCTCGGCGGCGAAAAGCTCCGCTTCGGCGGCTCCCTGGCCCATAGCGGCCCCGGTGACGACGATGACCTTGTCCTGTAATCTGTTCATCTTGTCCCTCCTCTTTTTGGTCACGACCTCCGGATTTTGTGAGAATCCGACAAAAAAATTATAGGACACGGGTAAAATAAAGTAAAATATCACTTTTTTATCGGTGGAAAACAAAGATAACCTCCCGTTATCTTTCTCGGAAAAATGAGAGGTATTTCGCTCTAAATGGTTTTTTCTTCGCCAAAAGCGGCAGAGACCGCTCTTGATGTATTGGGAGCGGGCCGGTATAATAAAAGAAAAAGGGTGCGTCCGGTGGGGCATCCCTTCCCAAGGAGGCGGTCGGCGATGACATTACTACAGCTGGGTTATTTTGTGGAAGTGTGCAAATGCCGCAACATGACCAAGGCTGCCGCCAAGCTGCACATTTCCCAGCCCGCCATCACCAAGGCCATCCAGGAACTGGAGAGCGAATACGGGGTCCAGCTTTTGCTCCGGCGCAAAAACGGCCAGGAACTCACCCGAGAGGGCCAGTTCCTCTACCAGCGGGCGGAGGCCCTCCTGCACCAGGCCGAGGAGCTGGACGCCGCCATGAAGCAGCTCTGCAAGCAGCGCAGGGTGATCCGGGTGGGGGTCTCGGTGGTGTTCATCCAGCTGTTCCCTGAGATCCTGGGGGACTACCAAAGGACCCATCCCGGTCTGGAGCTGAAAAGCTACGCCTTCGGCACGGTGGAACTCCAGCAGCACATGGAAAAGGGCTCCATCGACGTGGCCATCTCCGGCCAGTCGGATTCCCTGCCCTTCCCCAGCCGGGTCCTGCTCCGGGAGCGGTCCTATTTCTGGACCCGCCGGGACAATCCTCTGGCCGGGAAAACGGTCATCGACGTGGACAAGGACCTGGACGGCACCCCCATTGGCCTCTTTCGGGAGAACATCAGCTACCCCCGCAACCGGGAAGTGGACCAGTTCTACCCCCTGCGGGGGGAGGCCGCCGCCAACGTGCTGTTCTGCACCAACCAGTTCGGGGAGATCCGCCAGAAGCTGCTGGACGGTGTTGTTTCCACCTTTCTGCCCCGGCATATCCTGGACGACTGCCCCCAGTTGGTGTCGATCCCCACCACAAGGCCCCTGTGCTTTAACCTGCTGGCCTATTGGAACGGGGATCATATCAGCAGCCAGTTGTTAGAGTTTGTGAATTTTGTGGAAGAATACATTGGAGCGGAGGGGCAGGGAGCTTTGCGGGGGGTGGAATAGGGGGAGGCCCTTCGAGGATATGGCGGAA
>CANOCD010000006.1 GCA_947564495.1 uncultured Angelakisella sp.
CAGTACGCACAGCAAAACCCGCAGCGCGTGGAGCAGCCTCGTTTTCCACATCCGCTTCACCTCCTCTCGAATCAGATTCGCGAGGAAATGAGCCAACCGCCTTATGTAACAATGCACCCTTCCGGCCTCGCCCCGCAGGGCTCGGCACGGCCAGTATACCGCAACACCGGCGCCTTGTCAATTTTTGTTGCAAACGGGCCCCTTACAGCACCAGCCGCATCTTCTCCAGCTGCCGCCTGTGGGTCCGGCCGGACTCCATCGTATACACCCGCGTCGTGTCGATGCTGGCGTGCCCCAGGATGTCCGCCAGTCTGACAATGTCCTTCTCCAGACCGTAGTACGTCCGGGCGAAGAGGTGGCGGAGGTTGTGGGGAAAGACCTTCGACTCCGCCACCCGCGCCTCCCGGCACAGCCGCTTCATATCGTGCCAGATATTGCTCCTGTCCAAGGGCCGTCCGTTCCGGGTGACAAACACCGGGCCGGCGGTAATTTTTTGCCCCCTCGCGTACCTGAGCAGCACCGCCTGCAGCTTTCTCGGCAGGAAGACGGTGCGGATTTTGCCCTTGTTGGCCACCTCGGCCCGGCCGGCCCGCACCGCCTCCAGGGTGAAAAAGCGCAGCTCCCCCACCCGGATGCCCGTGGCGCAGATGGTCTCCATCACCAGAAGGAGCCGTTCGCTGTCCCGGCGCTTCGCCGCCGCCAGCAGACGGCGGTACTCCGCCTGGGTGAGCTCCCGGCTCTCGTCCCGGAAGATCCGCCGTTGGACCCGCAGGGCCCGCAGCCGGCACTCCGGCGCGCCCGTGAGGTCAAACAGGGCGTTGAGGGCCGCCACGGCCCCGTTGACCCCGCCGGCGGCCCGCGTCCGGGCGAGCTCCTCCTTATAGCGCTGCGCCGCCTCCCGGTCCAGCGGTCTCTCCCCCAGCCAGGCGGCGAAGCGCCGGGCCTCCCGGACGTATTTCTCCACGGTGGCCTCGCTGCGCTCCGCGGCGCGGAGCCGGGCGGCGAAGCCGCCCAGGACGTTTTCCGATAGAATCATGGTCTCTCCCCCTTATATCCGATGGTCCTTCTATCATGTCACAGAAAGGGGGAAAAGTTGTATCCCGGCGTGCATCCGCGATTTCTTTATTGCAAAACCGGGAATGTGTGGTATACTATATTCTGTATTTGTGTGTGCAATTTCACTCTCACGAAAGAGGAGCGTTTGAATAATGGGTTTGATCACAAAACTGTTTGGTACCTACAGCGACCGGGAGCTGAAGCAGATTTACCCCATCGTGGACAAAATCGAGGCCCTGGAGCCGGAGTACCAGGCCCTCAGCGACGAGCAGCTCACCGCCAAAACCCCGGAGTTCAAGGCCCGGCTGGCCCAGGGGGAGACCCTGGATCAGCTGCTGCCCGAGGCCTTCGCCGCCGTGCGGGAGGCCTCCCGCCGGGTGCTGGGCCAGCGGCCCTTCCGGGTGCAGCTGGTGGGCGGCGTGGTGCTCCACCAGGGGCGCATCGCCGAGATGAAGACCGGCGAGGGCAAAACCCTGGTGGCCACCCTCCCCGCCTACCTCAACGCCCTGACGGGCAAGGGCGTCCACATCGTCACCGTCAACGACTACCTGGCCAAGTACGGCAGCGAGTGGGTGGGTAAGGTTTTCCGCTTCATGGGCCTCACCGTGGGCCTCATCATCCACGGCCTGGACAAGGCCCAGCGCCAGGCCGCCTACGCCGCCGACGTCACCTACGGCACCAACAACGAGATGGGCTTCGACTACCTGCGGGACAACATGGCCCTCTACGGCGGGGAGCTGGTCCAGCGGGGCCACCACTTCGCCATCGTGGACGAGGTGGACTCCATCCTCATCGACGAGGCCCGGACCCCCCTCATCATCTCCGGCAAGGGGGATAAATCCACCGAACTGTACCAGGTGGCCGACCGCTTTGCCCAGACCCTAAAGGCCATGCGGGTCAAGGAGGTGGACGCCAAGGAGGACCAGGACGACCTGGAGGCCGACTACATCGTGGACGAGAAGGCCCGCACCGCCACCATCACCCCCCACGGGGCCAAAAAGGCGGAGGAATACTTCCATATCGAAAGCCTCAACGACCCGGAGAACCTCACCCTGGCCCACCACATCAACCAGGCCATCAAGGCCCGTGGGGTGATGCAGAAGGACGTGGACTACGTGGTGAAGGACGGGGAAGTCATCATCGTGGACGAGTTCACAGGCCGCCTGATGATCGGCCGGCGGTACAACGAAGGGCTCCACCAGGCCATTGAGGCCAAGGAGGGGGTCCGGGTGGCCCACGAGAGCAAGACCCTGGCCACCATCACCTTCCAGAATTACTTTAGGATGTACACAAAGCTGGCCGGGATGACCGGCACCGCCCAGACCGAGGCGGACGAGTTCCGGGAAATTTACGGCCTGGACGTGGTGGAGATCCCCACCAACCGCCCCCTGGCCCGGCAGGACTACCCCGACGTGGTGTACAAGACCGAGCGGGGCAAGTTCTCGGCGGCCATCCAGCAGATCTTGGAGTGCCACGAGAAGGGCCAGCCCATCCTGGTGGGCACCGTCTCCATCGAGAAATCCGAAATCCTTTCTGCCCTGCTGAAAAAGCAGGGGGTGAAGCACGAGGTCCTCAACGCCAAGAACCACGAGAAAGAGGCGGAGATCGTGGCCCAGGCCGGGAAGTACGGGGCTGTGACCATCTCCACCAATATGGCGGGGCGCGGCACCGACATCATGCTGGGGGGCAACGCTGAATATCTGGCCAAGGCCCAGCTCCGCCGGGAGGGGATGACCGAGGAGCAGATCAGCGACGCCACCGCCTTCGGGGAGACCAGGGACGAGGAAATTTTGGCCGCCCGGCAGCGGTTCAAGGAGCTGATGGCCCAGTACAAGGCGGAGATCGCCCCCGAGGCGGAGAAGGTCCGGGAAGCAGGCGGGCTCTTCATCCTGGGGACGGAGCGCCACGAGTCCCGGCGGATCGACAACCAGCTCCGGGGCCGGGCGGGGCGTCAGGGGGACCCGGGGGAGACCCGGTTCATCATTTCCCTGGAGGACGACCTGATGCGGCTGTTCGGCGGGGAACGGGTCCAGTCCCTTATGGATTCCATGGGGGTGGAGGAGGATATGCCCATCGAGAACAAGATCCTCTCCAATACCATCGAATCCAGCCAGCGGAAGATCGAGGGCCGGAACTTCCAGATCCGGAAGAACGTGCTGCAATACGACGACGTGATGAACCGCCAGCGGGAGATCATCTACGGCCAGCGGCGGACCGTGCTGGACGGGGAGGATGTCAGCGGGAGCATCCGTGCCATGGCGGACGAGCTGGTGGAGGAGACGGTGGACCGGTTCCTCCTGGACGAGGGCATCAAGGACGAGTGGAACCTGGACGGGCTGCGGGACGCTTTCCTGGGGTGGGTGACTACCCGGGACGACCTGCGGTATGACACCGCCGGGCTGGAGGCGGTGACCAAGGACGAGATCAAGGAGATGCTGAAAAACCGTGTCCACGAAAAGTACGAGGCCAAGGCCAAGGAACTGGGCCCCCAGCTGATGGGGGAGGTGGAGCGGATGATCCTGCTGCGGAACGTGGACCAGAAGTGGATGGACCACATCGACGATATGGAGGCGCTGAAGCAGGGGATCGGGCTGCGGGGCTTGGCCCAGCGTGACCCGGTGGTGGAGTACCGGATGGAGGGCTTCGAGATGTTCGACGCCATGATTGCTTCTATCCGGGAGGACACCATCAAGGGGCTTTTGACGGTGCGGGTGCGGACCGACGACGAGGTGAAGCGGGAGCAGGTGGCGAAGCCGCTGGTGGCCAAGACGGACGGGAGCGAGAAGCCCCAGCCGGTGCGGACCCAGGGGAAGAAGGTAGGCCGGAACGACCCGTGCCCCTGCGGGAGCGGGAAGAAGTATAAGAAGTGCTGCGGGCGGGGCGAATAGGCCCGAGCCAAGCACAAGCCCGCAATCGAGCCAGGCAAAGTTTAGGGCCGCCCTTTTCAAAGGGCGGTAGGTCCAGGGCGACGCCCTGGTCGCCCGTCGCAACGGGCGAAATACCCCAAAACGAGCCTGGCAAAACCGGACGCAAAAAAAACATGGCGCTTGGAACAAAGAGCCGGTTTTCCGCCTGCACCCGCTGAAAGCGAAGTGACAGCCAGCGGCCGGTAACGAGCCCGCCCGACACCCAGCCGCAGGAGCGTTTCCCGCGCCCCCCGCCGCCTGCCCTTCCGGACAGGGCCAACGGCCCGAATCCGGAACGCACGAGCCCAGCCCGCAAAACATCGACAGGAAGTGACCCCATGCTCACCACCCCCCAAGCCACCCAAGAGGACAAGCCCCGCCTGTGGACCCTCCTGCAAAGCTACCTGGGGGAGCTGTCCGCCTGGTACGGCGATCAGCCGGACCGGACCGGGACCTACCCCTACCCCTGGCTGGACAGCTACTTCACCGACCCGGACCGGGCCGCCCTCTTTTTGCAGGAGGGCGGGGAGACGGCGGGCTTTGCCCTGGTGAACCGCTTTTCGGCCCTGGGGGAAAGCCCCGACCACGCCATGGCCGAGTTCTTTGTCCTGCCGGAGCGAAGGAGGAAGGGCCTGGGCCTGGCCTTCGCCCGGGAGATCTTCCGACGGTACCCGGGGAGCTGGGAGATCAAATACCACCGGGACAACCGCCCCGCCGGGGCCCTGTGGAGCCGGGCGGCGGAGCCCTTCCGGCCCAGGGTGACCGCCCTGGGGGAGGAGGTCGTCCTTTCATTCGTTGTTTCCAAGGAGGTCTTGCCATGAAGAAAATGCTCATCTCCCCCTCCCTCCTGGCGGCGGACTTCGCCCGGCTGGGGGAGGAACTGGAGGCCGTCCGGGCCGCCGGGGCGGATATGCTCCACCTGGACGTGATGGACGGGGTGTTCGTCCCTAACATCTCCCTGGGGATGCCGGTGATCGCCGCCCTGCGAAAGGCGAGCCCCCTCTTTTTCGACGTACATATCATGATCGTGGACCCGGCCCGGTACATCGATGCCTTGGCCAAGGCCGGGGCCGACGGCGTGACCTTCCACCTGGAGGCCGCCGACGACCCGGGGGCGGTGATCCGGGCCATCAAAGGCCAGGGGATGAAGGCCGGGCTCACCCTGAAACCCGGGACCCCGGTGGAACGGCTCCTGCCTTGGCTGCCGGAGCTGGACCTGGCCCTGGTGATGTCGGTGGAGCCGGGCTTCGGCGGCCAGTCCTTCATGCCGGAGATGATGGACAAGGTCTCCGCCATCCGCCGGGAGGCGGACCGGCTGGGGCTCTCGGACCTCCTCATCCAGGTGGACGGCGGGGTGGGCCGAAAGACCGCCGCCGCCTGCGGGGCCGCCGGGGCCAACTGCCTGGTGGCGGGCTCCGCCATCTTCGGCAAAGAGGACTACGCCGCCGAGACGGAGGCCATCCGGGCCGCCGCCCTGGCCGCCTGTTGAAAACCACCCCTTCAAGGAAGGAGACCAAAAGCATGAGTGAAAAAAGGACCCGCAGTTGGCAGACGGGCGGGGGCATCCTGCTGGAACAGCACAAGGACCCCATCCTCTCCCAGGAGCTGGAGCAGTTCATCCCCGAGGGCCGGGTGCGGGTCATCCCGGAGCTGCGGCCCTGGGAGGACATCAGCGAGATCGGCCCGGAGGAGATCGTCCAGGTGGCCCGGCTGGCCCGGATCGTGGACGAGCGGGACGGGGTGCCCCTCTTCCGCAAGCTCCGCCGGTGTATGGGGCGGCGCCCCTCGGTCCTGGTGGACGCCTTGGACGAGGAGCCCTACATCTCCAGCCAGCTGGGACCCATGATCCACCTGCAAAAGGAGTGCGCCGGGGGCCTGCTCCTGGCCTGCAAGGCGGTGGAGGCCGCCGACTCGGCCATCCTGGTCTACCGGGGCATCACCGACCTGGAGGTGAAGATCCCCCGGGCGGTGGGAGGCGTGCCGGTGCAGCGGGTCTGGGGGAAGTACCCTTCGGAGCTGCTGTCGGCCCAGAGCCTGGTGGAGGAAAACGGCCACATCACCCTGTACATCGGGGCCTGCGCCCTCATCCACCTCTACCGGGCGGTGTACGGGGCCCGGATACAGACCACCGCCTTTCTGACGGTGGCGGGGAACTGCGTCAGCCGCCCCTGCAACATGGAGGTGGCCCTGGACACCACCGCCACCCAAATTTTGGACTTCTGCGGCCTGGAGGAACAGCCCACCCGTGTGGTGGTGGGGGGCTCCATCACCGGGGAGTCGGTGGCGGATACCGACGTGGTGCCGGTGAAGGCGGTGACCCGGGCCATCCTGGCCTTCCGGGAGGACGAGCGGGATAAAAAATACCAGTGCATCGGCTGCGACCGGTGCGTGGCGGCCTGCCCCATGAGCCTCAACCCCATGCTCCTTTACAAGAGCATCGCCATGAACCTCCACGACCGGGTGGAAAAGCTGGACTACCAGATGTGTGTGGGCTGTATGTGCTGCAGCTACGTCTGCCCCGCCAAGCTGGACATCGCCGGGCGGATCGCCTGGTACCGGAAGAAGCAGAAGGAGGTGCGCCGGGCATGAGGCTCTTCCCCAAAAAGGCCCCCCACATCCGCTCCGACACCAGCAACAAAACGGTGATGGGGGACGCCATCGTCACCCTGGCCGCCCTCTACTTTATGGCCGCCTGCTACAACGGGCGGCGGGCCGTGATGCTGGGGCTGCTTTCCATCGGGGTGTGCTGGGCCGCCAACACCCTCTGCGTCCTCCTCCGGGGGCGTCGGGTGAACCTCCGGGATTTTTCCCCGGTGGTCACCGGCATGATGATCCCCCTGATGATGCCCGCCAGCATCCCCTACCACGTTGTGGTGGTGGCGGGCCTCTTCGCCATCCTCATCGTCAAACAGCCCTTCGGGGGGCTGGGGAACAACGTCTTTAACCCGGCGGCGGGGGGCATCGCCTTTGCCATCGCCTGCTGGCCGGCCCAGATGTTCCTCTACCCCCTGCCCAACGCCACCCTGGACCTGTGGGGGGAGCTGAACGCCAGCACCTCCAGCTCGGCGGCCTACACCCTTTCGGTGGGAGGGGTTCCCACGGCGGACTACACCTCGGTGCTGCTGGGACAGCACCCGGGGCCCATGGGGACCACCTGCGTCCTGGTCATCCTGGCCTGCCTCCTCTACCTGCTGTTCCGGGGGACGGCCCGGTACCAGCAGGTGCTGCCCTTCCTGCTGGTCATCACGGCGCTGAACTTCTTCTTCCCCAGAATTTCCACCGACGGGCTGGCCTCCGCCTTTTACGAGGTGCTGGCCACCCCGGCGCTGTTCTGCGCCGCCTTCCTCTTTAACGACCCCGCCACCTCTCCCAGCCGGGACCTGGGCAAGGCGGTGTACGGGGCCCTGGGAGGGGCGGTGGTGTTCCTCTTCACCCGCTTCGGCGGCTACGAGCAGACGGCGGCCTTCGCCATCCTGCTGCTCAACGCCCTCTGCCCCGCCATCGACGAGGTGGCGGAGCAGTACATCACCAAGAAAAGGAGGCTGCGCTATGGACGAAAGGTCACCATCGACCTCTCCGGAGAGGCCGACTTCGACAGCGACCCGGAAGCCGCCCCGAACCCCTAAGCAGCGGGACAGCTCCCAGAACCCGGCCAAGATACTGGTCAACAAAAGCCTCATCATCAACCTGACCTTCGCCGCCCCCTTCCTGGTGGTGGCGGCCACCACCCTGAAAAACGGGGTGGCTCTCTCCCTGGCCATGGCGGTGGTGCTGGTGCCCACGGTGATCTTAAGCCTGGTGCTGCGCCAGAAGCTGCGGTTCCCCTACTGGCTGGGGACCCCGGTGTGGACTATGGCGGCCATGCTCTTCGCCTCCCTGTCCTACTACGTCATCCGGTTCATCTCGGTGGAGATCACCGACTCTTTGGGCATCTACCTCTACCTGCTGGCTTCGGCGGCGGTGGTGTCGGCGGTGTTCACCGGCAAGCGGATCACCACCCTGGCGGCGGCGGGGGCCTGGGCCCTGCGGTACACCTTCGGCTTCGCCCTGGCGGCGGTGGTCATCTCGGCCATCCGGGAGGTGCTGGCCTACGGGTCCCTGTGGGGATTCACCCTGCCGGAGCCCCTGCGGCTGGCCGGGGCCCAGATGCCCTTCTTCGGCTTTATCATGTTCGGGGTCTTTTCCGCCGGGTACCAGTGGGTCCGCCGCCTGCTGGCGGAACTCAGCCGCCTGCGGGCCCCTTTGAAGCTCACCCTGAATGAGGAAGGAGGGGAGACCCCGTGATCACGGTCATCATCACCACCCTGAAGGGGATGTTCCTCACCGCCCTCACCGCCGCCATCAGCGAAAACCTGGTGCTGGTCCGGGCCTTCGGCCTGGGGGAGCTGGACTACGAGGAGTACACCCCCGCCCGGGCCCTCCGGGAGGGTTGGATCGTCACCCTGATGGCGGTGCTGGCCGCCGTCTGCGGCTGGACCGGGAGATGGCTGGTGGGGAACTATCTGCCCCTGCCGGCCCACCTCCAGCCGCCGGTCTTCCTGGGCATCTTCACGGCGGCCTTCCTCCTCATCATGGGGGGGATCTTGCTGGTCCGGCGGCACCGGGGGAAGGAGACCAGCAAGAAGCGGTACAAGCTGCACACGGCCATCGCCTTTGGGTTCCTGCCCCTGGGGGTGCTGCTGGTGACAGGGTTTGGGACCAGCCTGCTGGGGGAATCCATGTGGATGGCCCTGGGGGCGGGGGCCGGGTACGTGCTGGCCATGCTCATCTGCTGGTCCATCCGGGAGCGGCTGGATCTCAGCGACATCCCCCGGGCCTTCCGGGGGGCGCCCATCCTGTTCATCTACCTGGGGCTGCTGTCCCTGGCCCTCTTCGGGCTGGTGGGGCACCAGCTGGCGCTGTGACCCAGACCCATAAAAACCGGTCCATCCCCATAGAATGGGAAAGCATAGAGATTTGAGGAAAGAGGAGGAACCACCATGCTCGATCAGATCATCCCGGTAGTCATCCCAGTCCTGGCCGTCATCGCCATCGTGGCCCTGCTGGCCAGCGGCTACAAAAAAGCCCCGCCGGACACCGCCTTCATCGTCTCCGGCCTGCGCCGCCGCACCGTCATCGGCAAGGCGGTGATCAAGATCCCCTTCCTGGAGCGGCTGGACGTGGTGAGCCTCAAGCTCATCCCGGTGGATGTCAAGACCTCCAACGCCGTGCCCACCGCCGACTACATCAACATCCGGGTGGACGCCGCCGTCAACGTCAAGATCAGCGCCTCCCCGGAGAAGCTGGCCCTGGCCGCCCAGAACTTCCTCAACCAAAAGACCGACTACGTCCGTTCGGTGGCCCAGGAGGTCCTGGAAGGGAATATGCGTGAGATCGTGGGCAAAATGAAGCTGGAGGAGATGGTCAGCGACCGGCAGAAGTTCGCCGAGCTGGTGAAGGAAAACGCCGAGCCGGACCTTGCCGCCATGGGGCTGGACATCGTCAGCTTCAACGTCCAGAACTTCTCGGATGAAAACGGGGTCATCGACGACCTGGGTATCGACAACATCAGCCAGATCAAGAAGAAGGCCGCCATCGCCAAGGCGGAGGCGGATAAGGAGATCGCCGTGGCCAAGGCCGAGGCCGACCGCCAGGCCAACGAGGCCCGGGTGGACGCCGACCGGGAGATCGCCATCAAGAAGAACGAGCTGGACATCCAGCGGGCCGAGCTGAAAAAGCGGGAGGACACCAAGCGGGCCGAGGCCGACGCCGCCTACGCCATCCAGGAGCAGGAGCAGAGAAAGACCATCGAGGTGGCCACCGCCAACGCCGACATCGCCCGTCAGGAGCGTGAGGTGGAGCTAAAGCGGAAGGAAGCCGAGGTCCGGGAGCAGTCCCTTTCCGCCGAGATCAAAAAGACCGCCGACGCCGAGCTGTACCGCCGCCAGAAGCAGGCGGAGGCCGAGCAGTACAAGGCGGAAAAGGAGGCCCAGGCCCAGCTCTTCGTCAGTGAGCAGGAGGCCGCCGGCCTGCTGGCCAAGCGCAACGCCGAGGCCAAGGCCCTGCGGTTCATGCAGGAGCAGGAGGCCGCCGGTATCCGGGCCAAGGGCGAGGCCGAGGCCACCACCATCCAGGCCAGGGGTCTTGCCGAGGCCGAAGCGGTCCGGGCCCGGGGTCTCGCCGAAGCCGAGGCCATGGAGAAGAAGGCGGAGGCTTACCAGAAGTACAACAACGCCGCCATGGCGGAGATGCTCATCCAGGTCCTGCCGGACATCGCCGGAAAGATCGCCGAGCCCTTGGCCCAGATCGACAAGATCACCATCATCGGCGGGGACGGCGCCGGGGTGGGGAGCGTTGCGGACAACGTCCCCGCCGTCATGGCCCGGCTCATCGAATCGATGAAGCAGACCACCGGCATCGACCTCACCGAGGTCATCAAGGCGGATACCTACGACGCCAAGGTGAACCGCAACCTGAACATCACCGGGATGCCCGGCGTTCCCCCCGTGGAGGGCGGCGCCCCATCGGTAGAGCTGACTACATAAACCGCAACGGGGAGGGGAAGGAATGGAGCAGCGGCTGGAACGGCTTTGGGAGCGGCTCTCCCGGTACCGGCTCTTCCGGTTCGGGGAGCGGCTGGCCCGGGGGTGCATCGACCACGACACAGGCAAATCCGCCGCCGCCCTGGCCTACTACCTGCTCTTCTCCTTCTTCCCCTTTCTCATCTTTTTAAGCACCCTGGTGGGCTTTCTGGAGCTGGAACCCCTCTCCCTGAACGCCCTCCAGGGGCTCATCCCCCGGGAGGTCATCGGGGTCATCAACGCCTACCTGGCCCACGTCACCCAGCTGAAAAGCGGGAACCTTCTGGCGGCCAGCCTGGTCATCTCCCTGTGGCTCCCCATGCGGGCGGTGGACAGCCTGATGAAGGCGGTGAACACCGCCTACGGGGTGAAGAACCCCCGGCCCACCATCCGCCACCAGCTGGTGGTGGCCCTGTTCACCTTCTTTTTGATGGCGGTGGTGCTGGGCACCCTGGCCCTGCTCCTTGTCGGCCGGGGGGTGCTGACCTTCCTGGCCCGGTACCTGCCGGCCATCGCCCCCTTCATCGGCCTGTGGAACACCATGCGCTTCCCCCTTATGGGGGTGGCCTTCTTCCTGGCCCTGGGGGCGCTGTACTGGGTGGCCCCGGGGGGAAAGACCCCCCGGCGGGTCTTCCCCGGGGCGGCGGCGGCCCTCTGCTCCTGGCTGGTGTTCTCTTTGGGCTTCTCTTTTTACGTGGAGAACATCGCCAACTACTCGGTCCTCTACGGGGCCCTGGGGGGCGTGGTGGTGCTGCTCCTCTGGCTCTACGCCACCGGGATGGTGCTCATCCTGGGGGCGGAGGTCAACGGGGCCCTGGGCCCCAAACATGGCGAAAGATGACGGGACGGCAAAGCCGCCCCTTTCTTTTTCCCGGGAAGATCCGGGTTTTTTCCCGTTTTTGGTTGCGCCGGCAAGAAAAAGATGGTATGATAAACGTATCTATCAACAACAAGCTGTTTTGCGTCTGCCCGGAGGGCCCTCCCCCGGCGGCGGGACAGCTTTGAATCGGAGGAATCCTTTGATGAAAGCCCTCTATAAATACGCCCCCGGCGCCAGAGCCTCCCGGCTGGAGGAGCACCCCGCCCCCCAGCTCACCCCCCGGGACAACGTCTTCATCCGGGTGTCGGTCTGCGCTGTCTCCGCCGCCGACCTCCAGATCTACCAGGGGAAGTTTTCCAGCACGCCCCCCTTCATCATGGGCCACGAGTTCGTGGGGGAGGTGGAGTCGGTGTTCCCCGGCGTCACCGCCGTGGCCCCCGGGGACCGGGTGACGGTGCGGCCCTATCTCTACGCCTGCGGCCAGTGCCAGAGCTGCCGGGACGGCTTCCCCCAGTATTGCGAAAAGAAGCAGTTTTTGGGGGTGGACCGGGACGGGGCCCTGGCCGAGTACATCACCCTGCCCGAGGAATACCTACATAAGATCCCGGCCTCCATCCCGGATAACATCGCCTGCCTGGCCGCCCCCATGGCCGCCGTGGCGGGGGAGCTCTCCCCCGGCCTTCTCCGCCCGGGGGACACGGTGCTGATCCTTGGCTCGGGGCTCACCGCCCTTCTGGCCCTTGTGGCCGCCAAGGCGGCGGGAGCCCAAAAGGTCATCATCGCCGGGGTCACCCAGGACCGGCCGGTGCGGTTCCCGGCGGCCACCGCCCTGGGGGCCGACCTGGTGGTGGATACCCTCACCCAGGACCTCCCGGCGGTGATCCTGGAGGAGACCCAGGGCCTGGGGGCCCACCTTGCCATCGAGACCACCGGCACCGAGGCCGGGGTGAACAACGCCATCGACTGCCTGCGGGTGGGGGGGCGGATGGCCTGCCTGGCCCAGAGCCAGCGGGAGAGCATCGCCGCCAAGTGGGACACCGCCATGGAAAAGTTCCTCACCCTGCGGTTCTTCCACACCAGCGCCTACACCGAGATCGACCGGGCCCTGAAGATCCTGGAGGAGTACCCCCGGGAGCTGAAACCCCTGGTGACCCATCCCGGCCGCCTGGAGGACTGGGAGAGGGTCTTTGAGACCCTCAGCCGGGGCGGGGGCATCGCCGGGGTACTGCGTATCCGTCCACTCTGAATGTAAGGCAAGGTGAACGCCATGACCAACATCAAGGCCCTGCCCGACGGCGGGGAACAGGGGCTGGAACTCCTGGGGGAGCTCCACGCCATCAAAGGGGCCCCCGCCGGGGAGCTGCGGATCAAAAAGCGGGTGACCATCCCCGGGGCCGGGACCTACTGGAAGGAGTTTTCCGCCCCCCTCTACAGCCGCCAGGTGATGGAGGAGCTGGTGAAGCGTGGGGAGGAGAGCTGCAAGGTCTGCCTGGGGGTGCTGGCCGACAAAAAGGAGAAGCCCAGGGGCTACGTCCGGCGGAAGCTGGGCCTCTTTGAGCTCTGCCTGCCGGTCTTTGCCAAGGACGGGTTCAGTTTTCTCACCTGGAAGACCCTGGGGTTCCTCCCCGCCGGGGAGGGGTACCTCACCGTGGTCAAGCCCCGGATCGCCTACTGGGTCTGGCTGGCCATCGTCACCGTGATCGTGTTCGCCTTCGCCTACTGCTCCTTCCGGTTCGGCCTGTGGACGGTGCTCAACTGGTTCGTGGAGCTGCCCCAACTTGTTTCGGACACCTGGTTCCGGACGCTCCACGAATGGGGTGTGATCTGATGTTTTCCCAAGAGGTGATCTGGCGGGCGGACCTGGTCCTGGCGGCGGTGATGTCCCTGGCGGGACTGGGGGCCATGTGGCTGGACAAGACCATCGCCCGCGGAAACGAGGACCGGGCCCGGCGGGGAAAGAAGCCCCGGCGGCGTATCCCGGAAAAGACGCTCTTTCTCATTGCGGCCCTGGGGGGTTCCCCGGGGGTGCTGGCGGGGATGTACCTCTTCCGGCACAAGACGAAACACAAGAGCTTTGTCTTTGGGGTGCCTCTCATTTTGGCGGCCCAGGCCGCTTTGGTCTGGCTGCTGGTGACAAAGCTGGGATAACAGAAAAGAGCCCCGGAGGGCCGCCGTTTGGCGGGCTCCGGGGCTTTGTGGTGTGTCTTGCTGGTTATGCGGCGGGCTCGTAGAAGGAAAGGCCGCTTTCCAGATTCTGCCCCACTTCTCTAAGCATGGTTAAAAAGGTGTCGGATTCGGCGGTATCCTGGTAGGGGTTCGCCGTGTGAAAGGTCCAGGTAGTAAAGGCCCAGCGGCTATTTTGCCATTTGTCGGAATAGTCAGCCTGGAAGAAATCTTCTTTTTTGAGTTCCTCCAATCTTTCATGGGACAAGACCTGGATGATGGCCAGTTCATCGTATTTCCGTGGGTCGTCCGTGTAGTAGATATAAAGGCACATCCCCTCAGCTCCTTCATCCAAAGGGGCGCTGGGGACAAAGTGCCAGGGCCGCCCGGTGGAACTGGGGGGCAAGGTGACGGAAAAGCCAGCGGCGTCGTTACGGTAGGTGAGGCCGTCCTCGCTCACCGTCCCACGGGAGGATAGGTCGTTCTGCTTTTTGACGTCCAGGTAGGTGTTGCCGACATACCGCCAGCCGCCGGGATACTCCCGGATGGTAGTCTCACAGTAGTAGTAGGGGGCATGGTAGTCATCCGCCTCCGGCAGGAAAGTGACCTTGCAGACCAGGGAGAGGGTATCCCCGACCCGTTTGCCGGAAACGGCCTCGATACGGTCAAACTTTTCATCCCCGCCGGAAAACCGCTGGGATGAAAAGTT
>CANOCD010000007.1 GCA_947564495.1 uncultured Angelakisella sp.
GAGTTGAGGCATCGTTGAAGAAGATCGAGTGGAACAACAAGTACACCACCATAGCGGTGTACGTTTTCCTGGTGGTGGCCGCCTGCGTCCTGTTCGGGGCGGCGGTGCAGAACTTCTCCATGATCTGGGGGTTCTTCCGCCAGGTGGTCAAATACCTGCTGCCCTTTATCTACGGCTTTGTCCTGGCCTACATCCTCTCCCCCCTGGTGCGGCGGATGGAAAAGCCCCTGAAGGAGCGGACCAAGCTGTCCCCCAGGGCCCGGCGGACGGTGGCCATGGCGGGGAGCTACCTTTTGGTCATCGTCGCCATCGGCACCTTCGGCATGGTGGTCCTCCCCGTCCTGGTGGAGAGCGCCGGGCAGCTCATCGGCAACGTCAGCTTTTACACCGGGCGCATCAACGAGCTCATCGACCAGCTCATCGCCTACATCCCCGACCAGACCATCTCGGAGGAGGTCCAGGCGGCCATCACCCAGGTGTTCGGCCTCATTTACGACTTTGTGGCCTCCTTCCTCACCCAGGCGGTGTCCGTCGCCACCAGGGTGGCCAGCTCGGTCATCGAGGTGGTCATGGGCGTCATCATCTCGGTCTATATGCTCTCGGATAAGGAAAAGCTCATCGCCCAGATGAAGAAGATCCTCTCCGCCTTCCTCCCCGCCCGTGCCATGGAGGAGCTCCTCCGGGTGGCCCACGACAGCAACCAGAAGTTCAGCGGCTTCATCACCGGCAAGATCATCGACTCCACCATCATCGGCATCCTCTGCGCCGTGGGGATGCTGCTCTTCCGGATGCCCTTTGTGGCCCTGGTCAGCCTCATCGTGGGCATCACCAACGTCATCCCCTACTTCGGGCCTTTCATCGGGGCCATCCCCGGGGTCATCCTGGTCCTCATCGGCGGGGACCTGACCAAGGCGGTGCTCTTCGCCGTCTTTATCCTGGGGCTCCAGCAGTTTGACGGCAACATCCTGGGCCCCGCCATCCTGGGCCAGTCCACCGGCCTTTCCGCCATGTGGGTGGTCTTTGCCATCCTTCTGTTCGGCGGCCTCTACGGCTTTGTGGGGATGCTCATCGGGGTGCCCCTCCTGGCGGTGATCTTCGGGGTGCTGCGGACCATCGTCTACACCCTCCTCCGGCGGAAGGGGATGTCCCTGGATACCAAGGACTACGCCTCCGACCAGCACCTTCTCCTGTGACCGCCCTGGACATCCCCCGGTTCCTCCGGGAGGAGCGGGGCATCTCCCTTTCGGACCAGCAGCGGGCCGCCGTGGAGGCGCCCCCCGGGGACATCCTCCTCCTGGCCGTCCCCGGGGCGGGCAAGACCACCGTCCTTGCCGCCCGGATCGCTCATCTCATGGCCAACCATCATACCGACCCCCAAAGGCTCCTCACCCTCACCTTCAACCGGGAATCGGCCCGGGACATGGCCCGGCGGTGGGAACGGCTCTTTGGGGGCCTTTTCCCCCGGGACCCCGCCTTCGCCACCATCCACAGCTTCTGTTACCGCCTGCTGCGGGAGTACGCCGCCGGCCGGGGGAGCCAGGTCCCGGCCCTGCTGGAGGGCCGGGAGGACCGCCTGCGGGAAAACTTCCTCCGGGACTGCTACCGCCAGCTCACCGGGGAGTACCTCACTGACGAGACCATGGGGCGGCTCACCAATGCAATCGGCTACTGCGTCAACATGGGCCTTTCCCCCGAGGAGCGGGAGCGGTTCAGCCGCTCCATCCCCCAGTTCCCCCGGATCTTCCTCCGGTACACCGCCTGGAAGCGGGAAAACGGCTGGATGGACTTTGACGATATGCTCCTCTTTGCCCACACCGCCCTGGAGCGGCACCCCGCCCTCCGGGAGAGTTTCGCCGGGCGGTATGACGCCATCCTGGTGGACGAGGCCCAGGATACCTCCCGGCTCCAGCACGACATCCTGGAGCAGCTGGGCCGGGGGAACCTCTTTCTGGTGGGGGACGAGGACCAGAGCATCTACGGCTTTCGGGGGGCCTGGCCCCAGGGGCTTTTGACCTTCTTTGACAGCCACCCCGGGGGGCGGCTCCTCAAGCTGGAGGAGAACTACCGCAGCACCAAGGCCATCGTGGCCGGGGCGGACCGGCTCATCCGCCAGAACAGCCAGCGGTACCCCAAGGCCATCTTCACCCGCCGGGAGGAGGGGGAGGCCATCCGGATCGTCCGCCGCCTGGACCACGACGCTCAGTACGGGGCCATCGCCGACCTCCTGGAGACCCTGGGGCCGGGGGAGACCTGCGCCGTCCTCTACCGGGCCAGCTTTACCGGCATCGGCCTGGGCCGGGAACTCCGCCGCCGGGGCATCCCCTTCTTTTCCCGGGAGAGCCGCCTGGGCTACGCCGCCGACGCCGTCACCCGGGAGGTCTGTAACCTTGTCCGCTTTTCCGAAAGCCCCGGGGACCCGGAGCTGTTCCGCCGGGTCTGGTTCCTCCTGCCCTGCGGCCTCCCCCGCCAGGCGGTGGAGACGGCCCTGGAAAGCGGAAAGCCCGACCTGCTCCGGTATCTCCTGGACCAGGTGAACTTCCCCGGCAAGAACACCGGCCAGCTGATGTGGGTGGACCGGGTCCTCCGGCGAATGGGGAAGCTCCCCCCGGCGGAAAAGGTGGACGCCGTCCTGGAAGAGCTGGAGTACCTCCGCTTTCTGGACCGCCGGTGCCAGGAAAGCTACGACCGCAACGCCTACCTCCAGAAGCTGTCCATCCTCCGGCAGATAGCCGCCCGGACAAAGGACACCGGGGAGTTCCTCCGGGAGGCGGCCTCCGCCGAGGAGGTCCTCCGCAGCCCCCAGCCCCAGGCCGTCACCCTCTCCACCGTCCATTCGGCCAAGGGCCAGGAGTTCGACCGGGTGGTCATCGCCGACGCCCTGGAGGGGGTGTTTCCCGCCGCCGACGCCCTGGGGTCCCAGGCAGGGGGCGACCCCCGCCCCCTGGAGGAGGAGACCCGGCTCTTTTACACCGCCATGACCCGGGCCAGGGACCGCCTGGTCATTTTCGCCCCCGCCACCTGCCTGGGCCACCCCCTGGCCCCCTCCCGGTTCCTCCACGCAGTGGAACAGGGGGACGCCCCGGTGGTGAAGGGGGTCCCCCTCCTCCCCGGCCTGCGGATCGCCCACGCCTACTACGGCATCGGCTCGTTGGAGCGGGCGGACAAGGCCCGGGGGGAGATCGCCGTGAAGTTCCGCCACTATGGAATGAAGCGGTTTGCCATCAAGGACTTGGAGGACGGAAAGACCCTGGCCCTCTGCTGAAAGGAGAAGGAACAAGATGAAGCTGATCTCTTGGAACGTCAACGGCCTCCGGGCCTGCCTGGGAAAGGGTTTCCCCGATTTCGTGGCAAAGGAGCTCCCCGACCTTCTGGCCCTCCAGGAGGTGAAGATGGAGGAGGGCCAGGCAGAGATCCCCCTCCCCGAGGGATACCGCCAGTATTGGAACAGCGCCGAGAAAAAGGGCTACTCCGGCACGGCGGTGTTCGCCAGGACCGAGCCCCTTTCCGTCTCCCGGGGGATTGGCATCGAAGAGCACGACCACGAGGGCCGGGTCCTCACCCTGGAGTACCCGGGGTTCTGGTTCGTCTGCGTCTACACCCCCAACTCCCAGCAGGAGCTGGTCCGCCTTTCCTACCGCATGGAGTGGGAGGACGCCTTCCGGGGCTACCTCCAGGAGCTGGACAAGACAAAGCCGGTGATCCTCTGCGGGGACCTGAACGTGGCCCACCAGGAGATCGACCTGAAGAACCCCGGCCCCAACCGCCGCAACCCCGGCTTCACCCAGGAGGAGCGGGACAAGCTCACCCTCCTCCTGGAGGCCGGCTTTGTGGACACCTTCCGCCATTTCTACCCCGACAAGACCGGGGCCTACAGCTGGTGGAGCTACCGCTTTCACGCCCGGGAGAAGAACGCCGGATGGCGCATCGACTACTTTATCGCCAGCCAAAGGCTCCTGCCCCGCCTGGATGACGCCCTCATCTACCAGGAGGTCACCGGCAGCGACCACTGCCCGGTGGGACTGGTGCTGAAAGACGAATAACTGCCCCGCCCTCGACAGGGTGTAACAGAATTTTCCCAGGAAAAGCCGTATCCTTAAAGACGGACTTGCCCCACAGGATGGACAAGCCGACCGAAAGGACACGGCTTTTTTGTTTTGCCCAGTTTTATCAGAAAGGTGTGAGAAATTATGCCGGTCAAGATCGACATCGCCCCCGAGGCGGACACGGTGACCGCCATGCTCACCGGGGAGATCGACCACCACGGGGCCGGGCGGCTCCGGGAGGCCATCGACGACAGCGTGCGCCGCACCTGCCCCCGGCTGCTGGTGCTGGATTTCGGCGGGGTGGAGTTCATGGACTCCTCCGGCATCGGCATCGTCCTGGGGCGGTACCGCCTCATGCAGGACATGGGGGGCAAGCTGGCCCTCAAGAACCTGCCCCCCCACATCCGCCGGGTGATGCAGGTGGCGGGGATCAGCAGTCTGGACATCCAGGAAAAGAGAGGAGGGACCGCCCCGTGAACAGCAGAAAGCCGGAAAACATCATGCGGGTCAGCTTCCCCAGCCGTTCGGTGAACGAGAGCCTTTCCCGCTCCCTGGCGGCGGCCTTCGTGGCCCTGGCCGACCCCACGGTGGAGGAGCTCTGCGACATCAAGACCGCTGTATCCGAGGCGGTGACCAACGCCATCGTCCACGGCTACCGGGACACCCTGGGGGTGGTGTACATAACCGCCGCCCTCTACCCCGGGGGGCAGGTCATCATCACCGTCCGGGACCGGGGCTGCGGCATCGCCGACATCCAGAAGGCCCGGGAGCCCCTTTTCACCACCTGCGAGACAGGGGAGCGGGCCGGCCTGGGCTTTGCGGTGATGGAGGAACTGATGGACAAGGTAAAGGTCCGCTCCCGCCTGGGGGAGGGGACCATCGTCACCATGGAGCGGACGCTGAAAACCAGAGAATGACCAAAAGGCTTAGAGCCTGTTCAAAATCTCCCCGCACACCGCCCGGACGGGTCCTTTTCCGCCCTGCGGCGTTACAAAAACTTGTAAGCCATAAAGGCTGGACTGCGTTTTTGTGCCTTGCAGGGCGAAAAATTACCCGCCCGGTCGGCGCACTTGGAGATCTTGAACAGGCTCTTAGGAAAGGGGGCAAAGCGGGTGATCGCCGAGGACAGGAGCGCCATGGTGGAGCGGAATCTGGGGCTGGTCCACTCCTGCGCCCACCGCTTCCAGGGCCGGGGCATCGAGTACGACGACCTCTTCCAGGCCGGGTGCATGGGGCTGGTGAAGGCCACCGCCGCCTTTGACGAGGGCCGGGGGGTGATGTTCTCCACCTACGCCGTGCCGGTGATCCTGGGGGAGATCCGCCGCCTGTTCCGGGACGGCGGCACCGTCAAGGTGAGCCGGAGCATCAAGGAGCTGGGCATCAAAGCGGCCCGGGTCCGGGAGCAGCTGAGCACCGCCCTGGGCCGGGACGCCGCTGTCAGCGAGGTGGCCCGGGCCATGGACCGCTCCCCCGGGGAGATCGCCGAGGCCCTGGCGGCCACCACGCCCCCCGTCTCCCTCACCGGCAGCGAGGAGGACGGGGGCGGCCAGATCGACCTGCCGGTGGATTCCCCCGAGGAGCTCCTCTCCGACATCCTGGCCTTAAAGCAGGCCATGGAGCGGATGGAGGACCGGGACCGGCGGCTCATCATCCTGCGGTACTACCAGAACCGGACCCAGACCGAGACCGCCCGGGAGCTGGGGATGACCCAGGTCCAGGTCTCCCGGCGGGAAAAGAAGCTGATGCAGTTCTTCCGGGAGGAATTGCTGGGGTAGCCCCAAAATCTAGCAGAAAAACCCCCAGGAACTTTGCATGGAAAAGCCCCTCCCCCAGGAGGTATAATGGATGGGAAAGGAGAGGTGGTGTCATCATGGAACTGGAGTCCCTGCACGCCCTGGCCCCCGCCGAGGAGGGCGGCCCCCTCTGGGTCACCTACAAGCTGCTGGAGGAGGGGGGCCGCTACGGCATCCTCTGCTACCTGGAGGGCACGGCCCCGGACCGTCCCCAGGCCCGGGCGAGGCTGGCCGACCTCTGCCCCGACCGGGAGGCCGCCGAGGCCCTGCTCCTCCGCCTGGCCGGAGGGAAGGTCCTCCCCGCCCATCTGCCCGACCTGATCTGGGAGCTGCTGTAGGCCCTACATAAAAACCCCCGCGGCGGCAGGAACTCTCCTGCTGCGGCGGGGGTTTTTTGTCCTGCGTTCAGTTTTTCAGGCTCTGCATCGGCGCCGGGATCTGCCCGCCCCGCTGGATGAACTTGGCGGGGGAGAACCGGCTGATCTTCATCACCGGGCCGCTGCCCAGCAGCCCGCCGAACTCCAGGGTCTCCCCGTCCTTTTTGCCGATGGCGGGGATGACCCGGACGGCGGTGGTCTTGGAGTTCACCATCCCGATGGCGGCCTCGTCGGCGATGAGGGCGGCGATGACCTCGGCGGTGGTGTCCCCGGGGAGGACGATCATATCCAGCCCCACGCTGCACACCGCCGTCATGGCTTCCAGCTTTTCGATGGAAAGGGCCCCGCTGGAGGCGGCGGCGATCATCCCCTCGTCCTCCGACACGGGGATGAAGGCCCCGGAGAGCCCCCCCACCCGGGAGGAGGCCATGACCCCGCCCTTCTTCACGGCGTCGTTGAGGAGGGCCAGGCAGGCGGTGGTGCCGCAGGCCCCGCAGCGTTCCAGGCCCATCTCCTCCAGGATGCGGGCCACGCTGTCCCCGATGGCCGGGGTGGGGGCCAGGCTCAGGTCCACGATGCCGAAGGGCACCCCCAGGCGGCGGCTGGCCTCGGTGCCCACCAGCTGGCCCATCCGGGTGATCTTAAAGGCGGTGCGCTTGATGAGGTCGGCCAGCTCGCTGATGGTGGCGTCGGGGTTCTTGGCCAGCACCGCCCGGACCACCCCGGGGCCGGAGACCCCCACGTTGATCTCGCAGTCCGGCTCCCCCGGCCCGTGGAAGGCCCCGGCCATAAAGGGATTGTCCTCCGGGGCGTTGCAGAGGACCACCAGCTTGGCGGCGGCGATGCAGTCCCGGTCCGCCGTTTTTTCGGAGCACTCCCGGACGATCCGCCCCATAAGGGCCACGGCGTCCATGTTGATCCCCGCCTTGGTGGAGCCCACGTTCACCGAGGCGCAGATGTTCTCGGTGGCAGCCAACGCCTCGGGGATGGACCGGATGAGGGCCAGGTCCCCGGGGGAAAAGCCCTTCTGGACCAGGGCGGAGTACCCCCCGATGAAGTTGACCCCCAGGACGTCCGCCGCCCGCTGGAGAGCCAGGGCCAGCTTCACCGGGTCGCCGCCGCTGGGCCCGGCGATCATGGCGATGGGGGTCACAGAAATGCGCTTGTTGATGATGGGGATGCCGTACTGCCGCTCGATCTCCTCCCCGGTCTTGACGAGATTTTGGGCCAGTCGGCAGACCTTGTCATAGACCTTTTGGCAGGTGCGGTCCATGTCGTCGGTGGCGCAGTCCAGCAGGGAGATGCCCATGGTGGTGGTCCGCACGTCCAGGCAGTCGTGCTGGATCATCTGTATCGTTTCCAGAATATCTTTGGTATCAAGCACAGGCATAGGATGACCTCCCTCCTTAAATACGGTGCATCGAGTTGAAGATGTCCTCGTGCATCACATGGGTGGAAAGGCCCATCCCCTGGCCGATGCCGTCGATCTTGGCGGCGAACTGGTCAAAGGGCAGCCGCAGCTCGGAGATGTCCACCAGCATGATCATGGCGAACAGGTCCTGCAAGACCGACTGGGTGACCTCGATAACGTTGGCGTTGCAGTCGGCGCAGGCCCCCGCCACCTTGGAGAGGATGCCCACCATGTCCTTGCCGATGACAGTTACTACAGCACGCATAAAAAGTCCTCCTTAATACAAATAGTTTATTCTATAGCGTTTTGTACCGTTAGATGACAAACCCCCCGTTCACCCCGATGACCTGCCCGGTGACAAAGGCGGAGCCCTCCCCGGCCAGCCACAGGACAGCCCGGGCGGCGTCCTCCGGGGAGCCGATGGCACCCAGGGGGGTCTCCTCCCGGAGGGCCTCCACCGTCTCCGGGTCCAGGGCGGCGTTCATCTCGGTGTCGATGACCCCGGGGGAAACGCAGTTCACCCGGATGCCGCTGGGCCCCAGCTCTTTTGCAAGGGCCTTGGTGAAGCCGATGACCGCCGCTTTGGAGGCGGAATAGGGCACCTCGCAGGAGGCCCCCACCTCCCCCCAGATGGAGGCGACGTTGACGATGTTCCCGGTGTGGCGGCGGACCATGTGGGGGACCACCGCCCGGCAGCAGCAGTAGAGCCCCTTGGCGTTGACGGCGAAGATCCGGTCCCACTCCTCCTCGGTGACGTCGGTGAACAGCTTCTGTTGGGCGATGCCGGCGTTGTTCACCAGAAGGTCGATCCGCCCCCACCGGTCCAGGACCGCCTGGGCGAAGGCTTCCATCTGGGCCACCGAGGCCACGTCCCCCCGGAAGGAAAAGACCTCCGCCCCCTCCGCCTCCAGCTCCTTGCAGAGGGCTTCGGCCCGGTCGGGGTTTTGATGGCAGCCCGCCGCCACACGCCAGCCCTCCCGGGCCAGAAGCCGGACCACGGCGGCCCCGATGCCCCGGCTCCCGCCGGTGACCATGGCGATACGTTTTGTAGATTCCATACGATAATATCCTATCCGTTATAGTTTTCTGATCCACACAAAGAGCCAGACCAGGACGCAGAGGAGGGTGAGGACGCACATCCCGGCGAAGATGGCGTAGGCGTCCTGGGAGACCATGACCGTCACCGTCTCCGGGTCCACGCCGGTCTCGGCGATGTACTCCATCTTGGCCGCCTGGGGCAGATACCACATGAGCCGCCAGCTGAGCCAGGTGAGGGCGGCGCTGACGGCGGTGAGGACGTACATCACCCGGAAGGCCGGGGTAAAAAACCGGGGCTGGCGCTTTTTGTGCTTGGCCCAAAGCCGCCGGGCCTTCCGCCAGAGCTGGCGCAGGCTCTCCAGCCCGGAAGGCGCTTTTCCCGCCACGGGCACCCCCCCTTCCTTTTTTGGTGACTACTATTATAGCAACAACCGGGGGAAATGACAAGACGCTTGACAAATCCCCCGGCCCGGAGTACCATGAGGACCCAAAGGAAGTGACACCGATGAAAGAAAAAAAGTCCCTGCCCCGCTGGGCCGAGATGACCCTGACCATGTTCAAGATCGGCCTTTTCACCTTCGGCGGCGGCTGGAGCATCGTGGCCCAGATCCAGAAGGAGTTCGTGGAGATCCGGGGCTGGCTCACCAAGGAGGAGCTGCTGGACATCGTCACCATCGCCCGGAGCTTCCCCGGCATCATGGTCATCAACATCTCGGTGATGCTGGGCTACACCCTGGGGGGCGTCCCCGGGGCCCTGCTCTGCGCCTTCGGGATGGCCCTCCCCGCCTTTCTGGTGATGACCGTGGTCACCGCCTGCTACACCGCCATCCGGGAAAACCCCTGGGTGGCCCGGGTGATGGTCGGGGTCCGGGCGGCGGTGGTGCCCATCATCCTCTCCGCCGCCGTGAACCTGTGGAAAACCGCCATTCGGGACCGGACCGGTCTGGTCATCGCCGGGATGGCCTTTCTCCTCCCCCTCCTGGGGGTGAGCAACATCCTGGTCATCTTCCTGGGGGGCGGCGCCGGGCTGGCCCTCCAGACCCTCCGGGCGGTCCGGGCGCAGAAAAGGGAAGGGGGTGACGGGGAATGAGCACCATCCTGGAGCTTTTCCTGGTCTTTTTCAAGATCGGGGCCTGCAGCTTCGGCGGCCTCTCCATGATCCCGGTCATCAACGAGGAGATGGTCCGCCACGGCTGGATGACCCTCTCCGAGGTCTCGGACATCGTGGCCATCGCCGAGATGACCCCGGGTCCCCTGGGCATCAACGCCGCCACCTTCGCCGGCATCCAGGCGGGGGGACTTCTGGGGGCGGTGGCCGCCACCCTGGGGGCTGTGACCTGCGGCCTTACCCTCTGCCTGGCGGGGTCTGTCTTCCTGGCAAGGCTCAAGGGCAACCCCTACCTGGAGCGGTTCACCTACGGCATCCGGCCGGTCTGCATCGGCATCATGCTGGCCACCGCCGTGAACCTCCGGGCCAACTACCAGGGGACAGGGGGCGCCGTCTCCATCCCCGCCCTGGTGGTGGGACTGGTCTCCCTGTGGCTGCTGGTGAAGCGGAACTGGCCGGTGCCCCGGGTCATTGCGGCAGCGGCGGCCCTGGGCCTCCTCCTGGGGGGACTGTGATCCCGGGAAAAGCAAAAAAATCTGCTGTTTTTTTAACGAACCCCCTTGTTTTTTTGCCGCCGGTATTGTAGGATAAAGGGCGGGAAAGCCAAGTAAACTACTAGCGGCGCCATCAACAATAATTCGGGAGGAACGAGAAGATGAACATTTCCGTCTGCATCGGCAGCTCCTGCCACCTGCGGGGCTCCTACGACATTATCCAGCGGCTGAAGGAACTCATCGCCGAAGAAAAACTGGAGGACAAGGTGAACCTGAGCGCCTCCTTCTGCCTGGGCCAGTGCACCCACGGCTGCACCATCCGTGTCGACGAGGACATCGTCACCGGGGTGACCAAGGACAACATCGGGGACATCCTCCACAAGGCTTTGGCGGAAAGAGGGTGACGGGGATGGAAGTGCTGGGCCTCAAACGGGCGAACTGCAAAAGCTGTCACAAGTGCATCCGGGTCTGCCCGGTAAAATCCATCGAGTTTTCGGGCCAGCAGGCCAAGATCATCGGGGACGAGTGCATCCTCTGCGGCCAGTGCGTGGTCACCTGCCCCCAGAACGCCAAGGTGGTCCGCTCCGACGTGGAGCGGGTCAAGGCCGCCATGGCCGCCGGGGCCCGGGTGGTGGCCAGCGTGGCCCCCTCCTTCATCGTGGACTTCCCGGTGGAGGGCATCGAGGAACTGGCGGTCATGCTGGGGAAGCTGGGCTTCGCCGAGGCCCAGGAGACCGCCATGGGCGCCTACCTGGTGAAAAGCGAGTACGAAAGGATGGTCCGGGAGAAGCGCCAGGACATCATCCTTTCCACCTGCTGCCCCTCGGCGGTGCGGCTGGTGCAGAAGTATTACCCCGACCTGGTGGAATACCTGGCCCCGGTGGTCTCCCCCATGGAGGCCCACGCCAGGTACATAAAGGAGCGGGACCCCGAGGCCTTCGTGGTGTTCATTGGCCCCTGCATCTCCAAAAAGGCGGAGGCCGAGGACTTTTCCGCCTCGGTGGACTGCGTCCTCACCTTTGAGGAGCTCCGGGCCTGGGCCGAGGCCGAACAGGCGGAGCCCGAGACCCTCTCCTGCGACCTGGGGGGACGGCGCTCCCGGTTCTTCCCCAAGCCCGGGGGGATCATCCAGAGCATGGACCGGGAGAACACCGGCTACCGCTACTACGCCGTGGACGGCCCCGAAAAGTGCGCCGCCGCCCTTCGGGACATCCGGAGCGGGCGGCTCCACAACGTCTTTGTGGAGATGAACATCTGCGAGGGCGCCTGCATCAACGGCCCCATGATCCGCTCCCGCCAGGGGGGGATGCTGGAGTGCCAGGACCGGGTCACCGACTACGCCGCCCCCGGCTTCCCCGACGTCCCGCCCAAGCGGGATTTCCAGGCCGACCGCCCCGTCCCCCTGGCCTGCGCCATCCCGGCCAAGCCGGTCCGGGAGAAGATCCCCACCCAGGCGGAGCTGGAGGAGATCCTGGCTAAGATGGGCAAGCAGAGCCCCCTGGACGAGCTCAACTGCGGCTCCTGCGGCTATCCCACCTGCCGGGAGAAGGCCAAGGCGGTCTTTAACGGCAAGGCGGAGATCACCATGTGCCTGCCCTATATGCGGGAGCGGGCCGAGTCCCTCTCGGACAAGATCATCGGTTCCACCCCCAACGCCATCCTGGTCATCGGGGAGGACCTGACCATCCAGCAGATGAACAGCGCCGCCTGCCGCCTCCTGGAGGTGGACCGCCAGACCGCCCTGGCCCGCCGGCCGGTGGAGGAGTTCCTGGACCCGGTGGACTTCGTCTTTGTCCTGGAGGACGGCCGCCCCATCAAGGATAAGAAGGTCTGGCTGGAAAGCTGCAAGAAGTTCGTGGAGGAGACCATCGTCTACGACATCGAAAACAAGCTCCTCCTGGCCATCATGAAGGATGTCACCGCCGAGGAGCGGGAGAACCGCCGGGCCCAGGAGCTGCGCCAGCAGACCCTGGAGGTCACCGACCGGATCATCCAGAAGCAGATGCGGACCGTCCAGGAGATCGCCAGCCTCCTGGGGGAGACCACCGCCGAGACCAAGGTGGCCCTCACCAAGCTCCGGGGGGCCGTGGCGGAGGGGGAAAAGCATGAGTAAGCTGTATCTGGAAAACGGCTGGCTCTCCATGAACAAGGCGGGGGAGCTCCTCTGCGGCGACCACGTGGAGACGGTGAACCGGGAGGACAGCGTCATCATGGTCCTGGCCGACGGCCTGGGGAGCGGGGTCAAGGCCAGCATCCTTTCCACCCTCACCTCCAAGATATTGGCCACCATGCTGGCCGGGGACATGACGGTGGAGGACAGCGTGGAGACCATCGCCCTCACCCTGCCGGTCTGCGCCGTGCGCCAGGTGGCCTACTGCACCTTCACCATCCTACAGGTGAACAAGTACACCGGGGAGGTCTACCTGGTCCAGTTCGACAACCCCGACCTCATCCTCCTCCGGGGGGGCAAGGTCTTTGACTACCCCAAGGAAAAACGGGAGATCGCCGGCAAGACCATCTACGAGACCCGGCTGTCGGGCCGGATCGGGGACCTCTACATCATGATGAGCGACGGGGCCATCCACGCCGGGGTGGGGACCACCCTGAACTTCGGCTGGCAGCTGCCGGAGATCGCCGACTACGCCCAGCGGGTCTGGACCCCGGACCTTTCGGCCAAATCCATGGCGGCCAAGATCAGTGACGCCTGCCGGGAGCTGTACATGGACATTCCCGGGGACGACACCACCGTTGCCGCCCTGCGTATCCGCCAGCGCCAGCAGGTGAACCTGATGATCGGCCCCCCCATGGACCCGGCCCGGGACGAGGAAATTTTGGGGGACTTCTTCGCCCTGGAGGGCAAGACCATCGTCTGCGGCGGCACCACCAGCACCATCGTTGGCCGCTACCTGGGCAAGCCGGTCTGCCCCACCCTGGATTTCCCCGACCCGGACATTCCCCCCATCGCCACCATCCAGGGGGTGGACCTCTGCACCGAGGGGGTCATCACCCTGGGCCGGGTGGTGGCCCTGGCGGCCCAGTGCCTTTCCACCGAGATCGGGGAGCCCACCTGGCTTGCCGCCAAGGACGGGGCCTCCCTCATCGCCAAGATGCTCTTCGAGGAGGCCACCAACGTCAACTTCTACGTGGGCCGGGCCATGAACCCCGCCCACCAGAACCCCGAACTGCCCATCAGCCTCAACCTCAAGCTCCGCCTTGTGGAGGAGCTTGCCAAGAGCCTGGAGGGGATGGAAAAGACGGTGACGGTGCGGTACTACTAAAGCGGGAAAGAGAAAGCCCCGGCTTCTTCTGCAAGACGCAGGAGAGGCCGGGGCCTTTTGGTTTGCGTGGGTTTTGGGGCGGGGGTCAGGCGGGGAAGTGTTCCTGCGGGACCGCCTCTTCCCCAAAGTCTATCAGCGTGACCCGGCCCAGCTGTTGAATATAGCTTTTGATATTGGGGGCCAGGGGGTTATCGGACAGGTCGCAGATGCAGTAGTCCGACCGGTCCAGCATGGTCTTGATCTTCCGCAGCGTTTTGAGCCGGGGGTCCTTTGTCCCGGTGTCGATGTTCTCCATCCGGTGGAAGGGCGGGATGTAGTCCGGGTACTGCTTTTCCAGCCACTCCCGCCCCAAAACCCACGC
>CANOCD010000008.1 GCA_947564495.1 uncultured Angelakisella sp.
GCTATATTAAATCCCATGATAACTACTCCTTTCCTTTCCTCGCGCAGCTGATCCCCAAAATTATCTCATCCCCCTGCAAACCCCGCCCCCTTCTTGCATTTTCCCCCCGCCTATGCCATAATAAAGAAAACCACCCCAGCGGGAAGGGAGGAACAGGACCATCAACGGGAACTACTATCTCCTCACCAACCTCCTCTCGGAGGAGGAGACGGGGATCATCACCAGCATCATCTCCCACGTGGAGCGGGGGGAGCGGCGGGGGGGCATCCAGCAGATCGCCGCCGAAAACTACGTCTCCTCCACCTTTATCATCAAGATGTGCAAGCGCCTGGGCTTCGAGGGCTACAGCGAGCTTTTCTACCACCTCTCCCAGACGGTGGGGGCCTCGGAGGGGAGCGCCGCCGCCGTCCGGCTCCGGGACCTCATCGACAACTACCGGGAGGGGATGGAGGGGGAGTTCTGCCGCCTCCTGGGGCGCTTTCGGGAGCAGAAGATCTTCACCGACGGCCGGGGCTTTTCCGACCTGGTGGCCGATTACTTCGTCCAGCGGCTGGCGGTCTGCGGCTTTCTGGTCTTTAACCAGGTCCACTTCTACGACTTTATGATCTTCCAGGAGGGACAGGGTCGACCCGCCACCAACATCGACCCCACCCTCCTCATCGCCATCTCCCAAAGCGGGGAGACCGAGCCGGTCCTCAACGACGTCCGGGCGGCCCGGCAGCGGGGCTTTCGCATCGTCTCCTTTACCAAGCGGGGGGATTCCGCCCTGGCGGGGCTCTCCGACCTCTGCTTCGTGGTGGATGGCTCCAAGCAGACTTTGATGGGGGGCATCCCCAACCACTTCTTCGGACGGGTCATCCTGGCCTTCGAGGAGCTCATGGGCTGCTACCTCCGGGGGGAACCGGTCGAACCGGAGGGGGAAACGGGGAAAGAAGGAAAATAGTAACGAAAACAGAAAAATTTTTCGGCGGATGGTGTGTTATACTCAACATAGGGGTAGCGCGCCATCCGTTTTTGCCCGCCCCCTCCAACAAGAATGCAGTTTCGACCGACTAAGGAGGTACTCCCATGAAAAGATTCACCGCTTTCGCCCTCTGCCTGGCCCTTTGCCTGGGCCTGCTGGCAGGCTGCGGCGGCAACAACGCCCAGCCCTCCAGCCCTGCCGCCCCCGCCCCGGAATCCGGCTCCCCCGCCCCGGCGGAGCCCGCCGCCCCCAGCGAAGTCAAGCTGGACAAGCTGAAGGTGTACTTCGTCCCCTCCCGGGAGCCCAGCGAGATCATCACCGCCACCGAGCCCCTCAAGGCCCTGCTGAAGGACGAGATGAAGAAGGAGGGCTACGACATCGGCGAGGTGGAAATTTCCGTGGGCACCACCTACGAGGCGGTGGGGGAGGCCCTCAGCGCCGGGACCGCCGACGTGGGGCTCATCCCCGGGGGCACCTACGTCCTCTATGACGACGGCTGCGACGTCATCCTCACCGCCACCCGGGACGGCCTGAGCAAGGACTTTGACGAGGCCAAGGACTGGAACGACGGCAAGGCCACCGAGGCTTCGGACAAGCAGGCCGTCTCCTACCGGGCCCTGATGATCGCCGGCCCCTCGGCCAAGGGCCAGGAGCTGGTGAAGAAGGTGAACGCCGGGGATGCCCTGACCTGGGACGACCTGGCCGGGGCCAACTGGAGCGTCATGGGCTCCTCCTCCCCCGCCGGGTACATCTACCCCGCCCTGTGGCTCCAGGACCGGTACCAGAAGGGCATCACCGACCTGCCCAACGCCGTCCAGGCGGATTCCTACGCCAGCGCCTTCGCCCGGCTGGCCTCGGGCCAGATCGACGTGCTGGTGACCTACGCCGACGCCCGCCGGGACTACGCCGAGCGTTGGAACACCGAGTTCGGCCGCTCCGCCTCCATCTGGGATGAGACCGGGGTCATCGGCGTCACCGCCCCCATCTACAACGACACCGTGTCGGTGAGCAAGACCTCCCCCATCATGGATGACGCTTTGATCGCCGCCCTCCAGGACGCCTTCATCAACATCGGCAGCACCCCGGAGGGGAAAGAGGTCATCGCCATCTACAGCCACAACGGCTACCAGAAGGCCCAGTCCGCCGACTACGACAACGAGCGGGCCGCCCAGAAGCTCATCCAGGAGCTTTCGGCCAAGTAACCCGACGTCAGCTTTCTTCTTCCTTTCATTTTGGGAGAGGGCGTTCCCCCCTGCGCCTTGCCGCGCAAGCGGAGGACGCCCCTCCCCTTTTTGTCTATCCGAATCATCAGAAACGAGGTGCCCAATGATCGTCTTTGACCATGTTTCCAAGGTCTACCCCAACGGCACGGTGGGGCTCCGGGATGTGGAGCTGACCATCGGGGACGGGGAGTTCGCGGCCATCATCGGCCGGAGCGGGGCGGGAAAATCCACCCTGCTCCGGGCGGTGAACCGGATGCACGCCATCACCGACGGGACCCTGACGGTGGAGGGGGTCAACGTCTCCGCCCTCCGGGGGGAGGAGCTGCGCCGCTTCCGCCGGGGCATCGGCATGGTGTTCCAGTCCTTCAACCTGGTGAGCCGGACCACCGTCCTGAAAAACGTCCTCTCGGCCCGGGTCCCCGACCTCCCCTTCTGGCGGGTGCTCCTGGGGGCCTTCCGCAAGGAGGACAAGCTGGCCGCCCTGGAGGCCCTGGACAAGGTGGGCATCCTGGACAAGGCGTTCATCCGGGCCGACCAGCTTTCCGGCGGGCAGCAGCAGCGGGTGGCCCTGGCCCGGACCCTGGCCCAGGACCCCAGGATCATCCTGGCCGACGAGCCGGTGGCCGCCCTGGACCCGGTGACCGCCCGCCAGGTGATGCAGGACTTTGTGCGGATCAACCGGGAGCTGGGCATCACCATCCTGCTGAACATCCACCACGTGGAGCTGGCCCTGGAGCACGCCGACCGGGTCATCGGCATCCGGGCGGGGGCGATCGTCTACGACGGGCCCTCCTCCCAGGTGGACCAGTCGGTGCTGGACGCCATCTACCGGGATGACGCCCCGGGGGAGGCGGAAAGATGAAGCTCTACGACCGTGTCTTTAGGCCCAAGGAATACCGCCTCCCCAACGGCAAGATCGTGGAGGAGCGGTTCACCCGCCTCCCCCTGATCCTGGCCCTGCTCCTTTTCTGCTCTGTGGTGTCGGTGCGGGTCACCGGCTTCGACCTGGGGGTGCTGCTCCGGGGGGGACAGAGGTTCTTTGACATCCTCTTTGCCATGTTCCCCCCCAACGCCGCCTATCTGTCTAAAATATGGACCCCGCTTTTGGACACCATCAAGATGTCCCTCCTGGGGTCGGCGGTGGGGGCGGTCCTGGCCCTGCCCTTTGCCGTCCTGGCCGCCAGCAACGTGGTCCAGAACCGGTGGGTGGTCCGGCTGGTCCGGCTCTTTCTCAGCCTGGTGCGGACCCTGCCCACCCTGGTCTGCGCCCTCATCGCCACCTACATCTTCGGCCTGGGCACCATGGCGGGGACCTGCGCCATCGCCGTTTTTACCTTCGCCTACGTGGGCAAGCAGCTCTTCGAGCTCATCGAGACGGCGGACATGGGCCCCTTCGAGGCCATGGAGGCCCTGGGGGCCACCCGGGCCCGGGCCTTTGTCACCGCCATCCTGCCCCAAATTTTGCCCGCCTACCTTTCGGTCTCCCTCTTCTGCCTGGAGGGGAACGTCCGGTACGCCTCCATCCTGGGGTACGTGGGGGCCGGGGGCCTGGGGCTCATCATGAACGAAAAGATCGGCTGGCGGGAGTACGACAGCGTGGGGATGATCCTCATCGTCCTGTTCGTCACGGTGGTGGCCATCGAGGGTATCAGCCACGCCATCCGCAAGCGTCTGACCTGAAAGGAGGCACGGGAAATGGAAAACAAGATCAAGGCCGCCTATGAAAGCGCCCCCAAGACCTGGCGGCAGCAGCTGCTCCTGGTCCTTCTTGTCCTGGGCCTCCTGGCCTGGTCCAGCTCCACCGTCAAGCTGGGGAACACCGCCGGCAGCGGCCTGGAGGTGGCGGGGAACATCCTCTCCGGCATCTTCCACCCGGACACCAAGCTCCTGTTCAACTTCACCACTTCGGGGGTGGCCTACCTCCTCCTGGAGACCCTCTGCATCGCCTTTCTGGGGACCATCGTGGGGGCGGTCATCTCGGTGCCCTTCTCCTTTCTTTCGGCCACCAACCTGGTGCCCCGGCCTGTGGCTCTTCTGGGGCGGTTCGCCATCGCCGCCATCCGCACCGTGCCCGCCTTTATCTACGGCCTCATGTTCATCCGGGTCACCGGCCCGGGGCCCTTCGCCGGCCTCCTCACCATGTCCCTCTGCTCCATCGGCATGGTCAGCAAGATGTTCATCGAAAGCATCGAGGACCTGGACAAGGGCATCCTGGAGTCCCTGGACGCCGCCGGCTGCACCACCTTCCAGAAGATCCGCTACGGCATCCTGCCCCAGCTTTTCCCCGACTTTATGTCCACCCTCATCTACCGGTTCGATATGAACCTCCGGGACGCCACCGTCCTGGGTCTGGTGGGGGCCGGGGGCATCGGCGCCCCCCTCATCTTCGCCATGAGTTCCTACCGCTGGAACGAGGTGGGGGCCATCCTCCTGGGGCTCATCCTCCTGGTGCTGGTCATCGAGACGGTCTCCGCCCGTATCCGGGCCAAACTGACACGGGGGTAAGGGCATGGAAAAAACGCTTCGTGTCTGCTTTACCTCCGACCTCCACGCCTTTCTCTTCCCCACCGACTACCGGGGCCCGGAGGAGAAGGAGCTGGGGCTCTTCAAGTGCTGCAACCGCTTCCAAAAGGACGGCGGCACCCTGGTCATCGACGGGGGGGACCTCCTCCAGGGCTCCCCCCTGGGGGCCTTCTGCCACGATACCTTAAATGACCCTGACTGTTTTTCCCAGGTGATGGACCGCTGCGGCTACGACTTTGTCACCCTGGGCAACCACGACTTCAACTACGGCATGGACTACCTGGGCCGGTATCTGGACGGTCTGTCCGCCCGGTGCGTCTGCCAGAACCTGGTCCGGGAGGACGGCTCCACCCCCTTCCCCGCCCAAATTCGCCGGATGGAGAACGGCCTGCGGGTGGGCGTCGTGGGCCTGGTCACCGACCACGTCATGGTCTGGGAGCGCCCCGAGCACCTGGGGGGCCTTTCCGTCACCGACCCCGTCCCCGCCGCCCGGGCCGCCCTGGAGAGCCTTCGGGGGAAGGCGGACCTCACCATCTGCGTCTACCATGGGGGCTTCGAGCGGGACCTGGAGACGGGGCGGGTCCTTTCCGCCAGCACCGAGAACATCGGCTACCGCCTCTGCCAGGAGCTGGACTTCGACCTCCTGCTCACCGGGCACCAGCACCTCTGCATCCCGGGGCGGGAGGTGGCCGGGACCTACGTGGTCCAGGCCCCGGATTCCGGCAGGGCCTTTCTGGAGCTCACCGCCACAGTGGGAGAAAAGGGCGTCCGCTGGGAGAGCCGTGCCGTCCCCGCCGGGGGGAGCTGCGACCCGGCCCTTCTCCGGGACTTCGCCCCTGTCCAGGAGGGGGTGGACCGATGGCTGGACGTGGTGGTGGGCCGCCTGGACCGGCCCCTCCTCCCCGACGACCCTCTGGTCATGGCGGCCAGGGGCAGCGGCCTGGCAGATTTCTTCAACCGGGTCCAGCTGGAGGCCACCGGGGCCGACCTTTCGGTGAGCAGCCTTGCCAACGACGCCGCCGGGCTGCCCCAGACGGTCCGCCGCCGGGATGTCCTCACCGCCTACCCCTACACCAACACCCTGGTGGTGCTCCGGGTCACCGGGGCGGTCCTCCGCCGGGCCATGGAGCGGACGGCGGAATACTTCGCCCTGGACGGGGAGGGGAGGCTCCGGGTCTCGGAGGGGTTTCTCAAGCCCAAGGTGGAGCACTACAACTACGACTACTACGCCGGGGTGGAGTATGTCATCGACCCGGCCCGGCCCCAGGGCCAGCGGGTGGTCTCCCTTGCCCGGAAGGGCGTCCCGGTGGAGGACGGGCAGGAATTTACCGTCTGCCTCAGCAGCTACCGGGCCAGCGGCGCCGGGGGCTACTCCTGGTACGCCGGGTGCCCGGTGGTCCGGGAGATCAACGTGGAGATGACCGACCTGATCCTGGAGTTCTTCCAGCGGCACCCCGGCGGGGTGGAGCTGGAGGGGGCGGGGCTTCGGGTGGCGGGGGCGGAGTGAAGGTTTATTTCGATCACGGCCCGGGTAATGGAAAACGAGTTCCTCATGTTAAGGTGCCCCGCAGGTCGGTTGGTAAAGCCGATCTGCGGGGCGCTTTTTTATTCTTTCAAACAAAGCCGACAACGATGGGGGAAGCGGTCACAGCGCCACCCAGAAAGAAAACCTGACATCCTCCTCCCCGCTGACCCGATAGGCGGCCTCTACATCTAGCGCCATTCCCGGCCTCTTGAACAGCCAACGATCAACGACCCCCGTCCGGCCGCTGCCCTTAAAGCCCATAAACACACCCCTCACAGATCCGCCAGGGTGAACCGGTCCAGATAGTCGGAGATCACCCGGTCCAGGCCCTGCCAAAGGGGGAGGGTCCGGCAGGCGTCCTTCCGGGGGCAGGCCGCCCGGCCCGGCTCCAGGCAGGCCACCGGGACCAGGGGGCCCTCCATCCGCTCCAGGATGTCCCTGACCCGGTACTCCTCCGGGGGACGGGCCAGGCGGTAACCGCCCCCCTTCCCCCGCTGAGCCTCCAGCAGGCCCCCCCGGGCCAGCTCCTTGACCACGATCTCCAGGTATTTTTCCGAGATCCCCTGGCGCCGGGCCGTGTCCTTCAGGGGGACAAAGCCCTCCCCCTGGTTGGCCGCCACATCCACCAAAAAACGAAGGGCGTACCGCCCCTTGGTCGAGATCATCATGGTCCTCCCCTCCTTTTTTCCTATTTTACCACAAGGAAAATAGGTTTTCAAGATAATTACCTATTGACAAACTAGGTTAATAGGAATATAATGGCAGCATCCACCAAGGGAAAGGAGCCCGATCTTTATGGGAAAGTACAAATTTGAAACGTTGCAGCTCCATGTGGGGCAGGAACGCCCCGACCCGGCCACCGACGCCCGGGCGGTGCCCATCTACCAGACCACCTCCTATGTCTTTCGGGACTGCGCCCACGCCGCCGCCCGGTTCGGGCTGGCCGACGCCGGGAACATCTACGGGCGGCTGACCAACTCCACCCAGGAGGTGCTGGAAAAGCGGATGGCCGCCCTGGAGGGGGGCGTGGCGGCCCTGGCCCTGGCCTCCGGGGCGGCGGCCATCACCTACGCCATCCAGGCCCTGGCCCAGGCCGGGGACCATATCGTGGCCCAAAAGACCATCTACGGCGGCAGCTACAACCTGCTGGCCCACACTCTGCCCCGGTTCGGGGTGACCACCACCTTTGTGGACGCCCACGACCTGGCGGAGCTGGAGGGGGCCATCCGCCCCAACACCAAGGCGGTCTACCTGGAGACCCTGGGCAACCCCAACAGCGACATCCCGGACATCGACGCCATCGCTGCCATCGCCCATAAACACGACCTGCCCCTGGTGGTGGATAACACCTTCGGCACCCCCTGCCTCATCCGCCCCATCGAACACGGGGCGGACATCGTGGTCCATTCCGCCACCAAGTTTATCGGCGGCCACGGCACCACCCTGGGCGGGATCATCGTGGACGGCGGGACCTTCGACTGGAAGGCGTCGGGGAAGCACGCCCCCATCACCCAGCCCAACCCCAGCTACCACGGGGTCAGCTTTGTGGATGCCGCCGGCCCCGCCGCCTTTGTCACCTATGTCCGGGCCATCCTCCTCCGGGACACCGGGGCGGCCATCTCCCCCTTCAACGCCTTTCTCCTCCTCCAGGGGATCGAGACCCTTTCCCTGCGCCTGGAGCGCCACGCCGAGAACACCAAGAAGGTGGTGGAATACCTGTCCAAGCATCCCCTGGTGGAACGGGTGAACCACCCCAGCCTGCCGGGCCACCCCGACCACGCCCTCTACGAGGAATACTTCCCCAAGGGCGGGGCCTCCATCTTCACCTTTGAGGTCAAGGGCGGCCAGGAGGAAGCCTGCCGCTTCATCGACAGCCTGGAGCTGTTCTCCCTGCTGGCAAACGTGGCCGACATAAAGTCCCTGGTCATCCATCCGGCCACCACCACCCATTCCCAGCTTTCCCCCAAAGAGCTGCTGGACCAGGGCATCCTGCCCAACACCATCCGGCTTTCCATCGGGACGGAACACATCGACGACATCCTGGCCGACCTGGACAAGGGATTTGCCGCCCTGTCGGGGAGCTGCGGATGACCCGCCTGGGGGAGCTGCTCCGGGCCTACCAAGCCAGGGACCCGGCGGCCCGGAGCCAGCTGGAGATCCTTCTGCTCTATCCCGGGGTCCACGCCATCCTCTTCCACCGGGCAAGCCACTGGCTGTGGGAACACCATTTTCCCTTCCTGGCCCGGCTCAACTCCCAGCTGGCCCGGCACCTCACCGGCATCGAGATCCACCCCGGGGCCGCCATCGGCCGGCGGCTGGTCATCGACCACGGCATGGGCGTCGTCATCGGCGAGACCGCCGAGATCGGGGACGACTGCCTCATCTATCACGGAGTCACCCTGGGGGGCACCGGCAAGGACAAGGGCAAACGTCACCCTTCCATCGGCAACAACGTCCTGGTGGCCTGCGGCGCCAAGGTGCTGGGGCCTTTCCGGGTGGGGGATAACGCCCGGGTAGCCGCCAACTCGGTGGTGCTGGGGGAGGTGCCGGAAAACGCCACGGTGGTGGGCGCCCCCGCCCGGGTGGTGAGCATCGCCGGGGTCCGGGCCAACTACGTCAAAGAGGTGGACCAGATCGGCGTGGGTGACCCGGTACAGCGGGAACTCCAGGCCCTGGCCCGGCGTCTGGAGGCATTGGAAAAAGAGAAAAACGAACCGACAGAAAGGAAGGGATGGACCATGTCCCGAATCTACACCTCCGCCGACCAGCTCATCGGCAAAACGCCCCTGCTGGAGCTGTGCAAGATCCAAAAGGAGCTGGGCCTGAAGGCCCGTGTCCTGGCCAAATTGGAGTATCTGAACCCCGCCGGTTCGGTGAAGGACCGGGTGGCCAAGGCGATGATCGACGACGCCGAGGCCAGGGGCCTTTTGAAGCCCGGCTCGGTCCTCATCGAGCCCACCTCCGGCAACACCGGCATCGGCCTGGCCAGCGTGGCGGCAGCCCGGGGCTACCGGGTCATCATCACCATGCCGGAGACCATGAGCCTGGAGCGCCGCCAGCTGATGGCCGCCTACGGGGCGGAGCTGGTCCTCACCCCCGGCAGCCAGGGGATGAAGGGGGCCATCGCCAAGGCGGAGGAGCTGGCCAAGGAGATCCCCGGGAGCTTCCTTCCCGGGCAGTTCGTCAACCCGGCCAACCCCGCCGCCCACCGGACCGGCACCGGCCCGGAGATCTGGGCCGACACCGACGGCCAGGTGGATATTTTTGTGGCCGGGGTGGGCACCGGCGGGACCATCACCGGGGCAGGGCAGTATCTCAAGGAGCAGAACCCGGCGGTAAAGATCGTGGCTGTGGAACCGGCAGACTCCCCGGTCCTAAGCGGGGGAAAGGCGGGGTCCCACAAGCTCCAGGGCATCGGGGCAGGGTTCATCCCGGAGGTGCTGGACACCAAGGTCTACGACGAGGTCCTCACCGTCACCAGCGAGGAGGCCTACGCCGCCGGGCGGCTCCTGGGCCGCCGGGAGGGCATCCTGGCGGGGATCTCCTCGGGGGCGGCGCTTCACGGGGCGATCCTGCTGGCGGGGCGGCCCGAGAACGCAGGGAAAACCATCGTTGTTCTCCTGCCAGACACTGGGGACCGGTATCTTTCCACTGAGTTTTTCGCCGGGGAGTAGGGCGGGGTAGATCAGCATTCAAAGCACGCAGGTCTCTTCTGCCCCTTTGGGCCTGGCTGCTCCGCTGACGACTTTACTGTTGACGTGGCTACTACGCCCTCAGGTACGAGCGTCCCAACGAGCAGGCCAACGCCGCCACCAAGGAGCTTGCCAGGACGGAAGGGGGCTTTGCCGACCCGGTGTATTCCGGCAAAGGGTTCAGCGGGATGCTGGACCATATCAAGACCGGGAAGGTCAGGGCGGGGAGCACGGTGGTGTTCCTGCATACCGGGGGGACGACGGCTCTGTTTGCGGAAAGCGAGATCATCGGGTCTTTGGCGGAACTGTAAAGCACGACCCCGCCGAGCGGATCGGGAAGGTTGCGGGGGCAGGCCGTATTTGAGGAGAAAACAAAAAGCGAGCTTATGCGGTTTTCAGCATGAGCTCGCTTTTTCATAGATCGTGATAACAGTCTAAATATATAGATATGCAGTTTAAGCATAATTCCCCGGCGGCCCATCCAGGGGGGATCATAGATTTCAGGCATAGCCAAAGATAAGATAGAAGCATTGGACATTTTCTTTTTCCGGCCTTACAATATAAAGTACCCCGTTCAAAACAGGAGGTGACCGGCTTGACCCTCCACAACATCGGCTTTGCCGGCGGCAAGGTGGAGGAGCATATGCGGCTGCTCCTCTCCGGGCAGCCCACCGGGGAGGAGCGGATGCAGATGCCGAACCGACAGCGGAGGATCACCCCCGGCACGAGATACAACAGGCCGCCAAGAAACGATAGGAGGAGAACAAAATGGACTTTACCAAAACCGACCCCGAATTTACCGAACGCTTCCAACATTTCGCCTTTGACGAGGTCCCCAACGAGCCCGGCCAGCAGCTGCCCGAAACCGACCGCTGGCTGGCGATCTTAGCCACCCTCATGGGCTGTCAGGGGGCAGACGCTTTCCGGGAGCTGCTGCCGGAGGCTCTGGACAGCGGCCTTTCCCCGGTGATGGTCAAGGAGGTGGTCTATCAGGGGACCGACTACCTGGGCTATGGCCGGGTGCGGCCTTTCCTCACCGCTGTCAACGAGGCGCTGACCCAGCGGGGTATCTCTCTACCCCTGCCAGGGCAGTCCACTACCACAATGGAAAATCGTTTGGAAAAGGGCGTCGAGGCCCAGGCCGCCATCTTCGGCCCCCAGATGCGGGAGGCATGGAAAGCCGGAACGGTGAACCGGTGGCTGGCGGAAAACTGCTTCGGGGATTACTACACCCGTGCCGGTCTGGACCTGCGCCAGCGGGAGCTGATCACCTTCTGCTTTCTGCTGGCCCAGGGGGGCTGCGAGCCACAGCTTGCCGCCCACGCCAAGGGAAACATGAAGATGGGCAACGACAAAGACTATCTTATCCGGGTGGTGCTCCAGTGCCTGCCCTATGCGGGCTATCCCCGGAGCCTCAACGCCATCGCCTGCGTGAACAAGGCGGCGGAGTGATCCATACCAAAAATCGGCGGCCCGTTCTCCGGCTTTGGGAGAACGGGCCGCCAGGCTTTTGCAGTATTGTGTCATTCCAAAGAAAAGGTGACCGAAACGCCCCCATCCCCCAGAATATCCAACAGCGCCTCCCTGGTGGCCCCGCCGATCTTCCCGATGGGGGTGAAGTTCCAGGAGTTGGTGCCGTAGTAGATGACCAGGGAGTTCCCCTGGTAGAGGATGATGTCCCCGGGGCCGGTGGTGGTCTGCCGGTCGTTTCTGGGGAGGCTCTGGCCGATGGGGCCCACCTTTTCCATGCTGCCGTAGTCGCTCATCTGGATGGTGAGGGGCCCCCGGGCCAACAGCTCCTTCAAAGCCCGGGCCGAGGAGTTGTCCGCCAGTTCCGCATAGAGGACCTCTTCTCCTGCTTGTATTTTCATGGTGTTTTTGGCTTCTCCTTCCGGTTCCGTTTGTTCGGGGGCGGTATTGCCAATCTCCGCCGGGCCCGGGGTGATCAGCAGTGTCCCCGAAAGGTTCGGGATATGCTCCGCCCCGGAGACCGCCTCCCCCAGCCCGTACAAACTGTCGTTTGCGCTGAAGCCGCCGTAGAACAGTACCACATCGCCCCAGGGCTCATAGTAGGCCAGCGCCCCGGCCCCGCCTCCCGCCATGGGGGCGCCGGCGCAGTCCAGCTTGTCCGGCGGGTAGAAGATCTTTTCGTTGCTGCTGAAATTCTCCACTTCGATTTCCAGCGGGAGCTGTTCGTAAAGGCCGTTTGCCGCCGTGCTGTCGTTGAGGACAAAGACGATGGCACGGTCCCCGTTTTGGACGACCAGCTGCTTTGCCATCTTTTCGGCAGGAGCCGGTTCCGGTGTCTCCGGGGCAGAGGTTTCCGAAGGGGACACCGGCGGCGCCTCCTCCTCCGCCGATGCCGGGGACCAGGATGCCGGGGCACTCTCCCTGCTTGGGGCAGGGGGCACGCTGGAGGAAGGCTGTCCGGCGCCGCCGCAGCCCCCCAACAGGGCCAGAGCCAGCAGTGCCGCAAGAAGGATCTTTTTCATGGGCTCTCTCCTTTTCTATCATAGGCTGGGTAGACCGGTGGACGGTTCTTATTTTGATTCCCGCCCGAAAAAACCCGTTCGGGCGGCGAGCGGGGAAATTTTGAACAGGCGCTAAGTTCAAGCGCAGCGGCACTGCTTTTCCAGGATGATCTCCCCGTTCGCCCCCTCAATATCCCGGATGATCTCTCCCACAGCCGGGACATAGATATGGCCGGAGAGAGGATTCTTGATGCTGAGGATGGGGGCGTTATAAAAATGGAAAATCGCGAATTAGTAATGTTTTGGCTTGCTGGTGA
>CANOCD010000009.1 GCA_947564495.1 uncultured Angelakisella sp.
TCTCGCCGTCGGCGGTGGTCATGGCCTCTGCGGTTTTCTCGTCAAAGACAGGGTGTCCAAAGTCGATGGTCAGCTTCATGGGGTATCCCCTCCCCTTTCCAGGTCGATCCAGTACCGCTGGATGAACCCGCTTTTGCCCAGCCCGGCCTCGTCCGGGACCTCGTTTTCCAGCACCCCGCCATTTCGCAGAATGACCCTTGCCGAGGCGGGGTTCTCCTTGTCGCAGGTGACCAGCACCCGCTCCAGCCCACGCTCCCGGCAGAGGCCCAGCATCTGGCGGAGCATCTCCCCGGCGTAGCCCTTGCCCCGCTCGCCGGGCAGGACGCTGTACCCGATGTTCCCGCCGAAGCGCAGAAGAAAGGGATTGAGCCTGTGGCGCAGGTCGATGATCCCCACCACCTTGTTGTCGGCGGCCCGGACCCCCAGGCGAACGGTGGAGGGGACATAGCCCTCTCCGTACTGCTTGGAAAGTCGCCCCTCGAAGTCCAGCCAGTGGGCGTAGCTTTCCGCTGTCTCCAGCCCGGCGCAGCCGGCAAAGCTGTCGCCGCTCCGAAGAAATGCCTCCTTATAGGCCATCACCTGGTCCTCGTAGTCCAGGGCAGGCTCTGCCAAGCGGATGTTGTCCATTACCACTTCCCCCTCCAGTACAGTCCGAAGCTCCGCCAGCAGTTCCGCCTCCCCCAGATCCCAGGGGAAGGGGTCGGCATCCTCCATGGCGTTGTTCCGGGCGTCCTCCTCCCGGCTGGCACACTCGATCACCAGGAAGGGCTTCTCCCGGAACAGCACCTCGTCCACCCGGTAGAAGCTGCCCCCATACCGGTAGACGGCCCGGCGGGAAAGGTGGGTCTCCCCCATCCCCGGGCCGTAGGTGGAGACAGGATGAGGCTGCCCCAGATGAGTGGGAACGGCCCCCAGCCGGACCAGGAGCCGTTCCACCAGGTCTTTCTTCTCTTCCAGCTGCCGCCGGGTGACGGTCTTGTAGGGCCACATGGTCAGTTCCCCGCCAGGGTGAGCATCTCCCGGGCGCTCTCCATGGCGATGTCGGTGATGTTCTCCCCTGCGTTGATCCGGGCCAGCTCCCGCACCCGGTCCTCCCGGGAAAGGGTCTCCACATGGGTGAAGGTGCGCTCCCCCTCCACCTCCTTGTAGATGCGGTCGTGGTGCCCGGCGTAGGCCGCCACCTGGGCCAGGTGGGTGACGCAGATCACCTGGCGGCTCTGGGCCACCTGGGCCAGCTTGAGGCCGATCTTCTGGGCCGCCCGGCCGCTGACCCCGGTGTCGATCTCGTCGAAGATCACCGTGCCCACGCCGCCCCGGCCCGCCAGGACGTTTTTGATGGAGAGCATCACCCGGCTCAGTTCGCCGCCGCTGGCGGTCTTGGAGAGGGGCTTGGGCTCCTCCCCGGGGTTGGCCGCCAGGAGAAACTCCACCCCGTCCTGGCCGCCGGGGCCCAGCTCCCGCCGGGTAAGGTCCAGAGTCAGGCGCACCCCGGGCATATCCAGGTAGGCAAGTTCCTTCTGGACGCTTTGGATGAACCGCTCCCCCGCCTCCCCCCGCTTTTGGCTGAGGACGTCGGCCAGCTTTTGGGCCCGGGCGGTGAGCCGTTCCACCTCCCCCCGGAGCTGCTCGGCCCGCTCGTCGGAGCAGACCAGCTCATCCAGCTCCTGGGAACTTTTCTCGTAGTATTCCAGGATCTCCTCGATGGTGGAGCCGTACTTTTTCTTCAGCCGGTGGATGAGGTCCAGGCGGCTCTCCAGCCGGTCCAGCTGCCGGGGGTCGAAGTTGTAGTCGTCCAGATACCCCCGGATGGAGGAGGCCAGCTCCTCCATCTCGTACCGCAGGTCCTCGGCCTTGCCCTGGTACTCCCCCAACTCCTCAATAAACCGGGAGGCGGTGTCCAGCTCCTCCCCCAGGTTCTCCAGGGCGGAGACGATGCCCAGCCCCTCCTCCCCGCCGGTGAGCAGGTCATAGCTGGCCCCCAGGGCCCCGGTGATCTTCTCGGCGTTGCGGATCATCTCCCGCTGGGCCAGCAGCTCCTCCTCCTCCCCGGGGGCAAGGCTGGCGCTTTCGATCTCCCCGATCTGGTACTGGAGGATGTCCTGGCGCTGGAGCTTGTAGCTCTCGTCCATCTGGAGGCTTTCCAGCTTGTCCCGGGCGGCGGTCAGCTCCCGGTAGACCTTCTGGTAGGCGGCCAGGTCCTCCCCCAGCTCCCCGAAGCCGTCCACAAAGGCCATGTGCTTTTCGGTGGAGAGCAGCTCCTGGCTGTCCCGCTGGCCGTGGATGTCGATGAGGAGGGAGGCGATCTGGCGCAGGAGGGCGGTGGTGGCGGGGCGGCCGTTGATCCGGCAGCTGCCGCCGCCCCCGGCGTCCATCTCCCGGTGGATCATCAGCTGGCCATCCTCGGCGGTGTAGCCCAGCTCCTCCACCTGGCGGGCCACCTCCCGGGGGACCTGGGTGAACAGGGCGGAGACCACCGCCCGGTTCTCTCCGCTGCGGAGGATGCTCCGGGAGGTCCGGGCCCCCAGCACGGCGTTGATGGCGCTGATGAGGATGGTCTTGCCCGCCCCGGTCTCCCCGGTGAAGATGTTGAAGCCCTGGTCCAGCTGGATGGTGGCCTGCTGGATCACGGCGATGTTTTCGATGTAAAGCTGGGAAAGCATATGGTCCACCCACCTTCTCTCAGATTTTTTCGGCCTGCCGCCGGGCTCCCTTGGCCTTGGCCACCGTCTTTTGGAGGTAGTCGGCGAACTCCTCCGCCTGGCGCTGGGTCCGCAGCAGGAGGAAGATGGTGTCGTCCCCGGCGATGGTCCCCACCAGGCCGTCCCAGCTGCCGGTGTCCACCGCCACGCAGACGGCGTTGGCCATCCCGGCGTAGCATTTGACCACCACAAAGTTCCCGGCGAAGTCCACCGACCGGATGGACTCCAGAAAGACGTAGTCCAGGTTCAGGGCGGCGGCCTCCGGTTCCTTCTGGACCGGGGTGGTGTAGTAGTAGCTGCCGGTGGAGGAAAGGGCCTTGACCAGGCGCAGCTCCTTGATGTCCCGGGAGATGGTGGCCTGGGTGGCGTGGAATCCCGCCTCCCGAAGGAGGCTCTGGAGCTCCTCCTGGGTGGTGACGGTGTGGTTTTGGATGATGCCGAGGATCTTTTCCTGGCGCTGGCTTTTCATGGAGGGCTCAACTCCTCTGCTTGATTTTTGCCGTCAGTATCTCAAAGAACTCCTGCTCCCCAAAGGAGATGAACTCCGCCTCCAGCCGGGAGCGCCCGATGACGGCGGTGGTCCCCGGGGGGATGGTGGTCCTCCGGGCCCCGTCCGCCACCGCCTGGAGGGCCCCCCGGGAGCGGAGGGCGATGGTCTTTTCCCCGCTGAACACCATGGGCCGGATGGCGATGGAGTGGGGGCAGATGGGGACCATGAGGATGGCCTCCAGGGCGGGGTCCATCACCGGGCCCCCGGCGGAGAGGGCGTAGGCGGTGGAGCCGGTGGAGGTGGAGAAGATCACCCCGTCGGCGGAGTAGTGGTCGATCCGCCTGCCGTTGCAGAAGATCTCAAAGTCGGCCAGGTTCTGCTCCGGGGCCTTGGAAAAGACGATGTCGTTGAGGGCGAAGGGCAGGCCGTCCTCCCCCCCGGGGAGTTCCGCCTGGATGGCGAACCGCTTTTCCCGGCGGTAGTCCCCCTCCCGCAGGCGGAGGAGGAACCGCCCCAGCTCCTCCGGCTCGATCTGGGCCAGAAAGCCCAGGCGGCCCAGGTTCACCCCCACCACCGGCCTCTTTGCCAGGGCGGCCCGCCAGGCGCTGTGGATGAGGGTGCCGTCCCCCCCGATGGAGAGGATGAGGTCGCACCGGGCGGCGTCCGGCTCCGGTTCCGCAGGGCCGATGCCCTCCCCCGCCATGGTCCGGCAGTTCTCCGGCGAGGCGGCGGCAGAGATCCCCAGTTCCCTCATCCGGGCGCACAACTCCCGGAGCAGCTCCCCGGTGCGGGGCTTGGTGAAGTTCGGCATTAAGTAGATCCGCATGGGTCAATGTCCTCCGTCCCGATCCAGACTGTCATGGGATTCCTCTACCACCCGGGCGGCGTCCTCCCCGGTGACGGCGGGGGCGGGGCCCTCCCGCTGGAGGAGGAGCAGGTACTCGATGTTCCCCTCCGGCCCCTTCACCGGGGAGAAGGTCAGCCCCTGGGGGGAAAAGCCCAGCTCCCGGGCGATGTCCAGCACCTTGCAGAGGACCTCCCGGTGGACGGCGGGGTCCCGGACCACCCCCTTCTTCCCCACCTTCTCCCGCCCCGCCTCGAACTGGGGCTTCACCAGGCAGACCATCCGGCTTCCCGGCTTCAGGAGGCGGTAGGCCACCGGCAGCACCAGCCCCAGGGAGATGAAGGAGACGTCGACAGAGAGGAAGTCCAGGCTTTCCGGGATCTGTTCTTCGGTGACATAGCGGATGTTGGTCCGCTCCAGGTTGACCACCCGGGGGTCGTTGCGGAGCTTCCAGGCCAGCTGCCCGTAGCCCACGTCCACGGCGTAGACCCTGACCGCCCCCTTCTGGAGCATACAGTCGGTGAACCCCCCGGTGGAGGCCCCGATGTCGGCGCAGGTCATCCCCTCCAGGGAGAGGCCGAAGGTCTCCATGGCCTTTTCCAGCTTGAGGCCCCCCCGGCTCACAAAGGGGATGGTCTCCCCCCGGACCTCGATGCGGCTGGCCTCGTCCACCTGCTGGCCGGGCTTATCCGCCTTCTGGCCGTCCACATAGACCTGGCCGGCCATGATGATGCCCTTGGCCCGGTCCCGGCCGCTCACCAGGCCCCGGGCCACGATGGCGGCGTCCAAACGTTCCTTCATAGCTGTCCTCCTATACCGGCGGGGACATCACCGAGGCGATGAGGACCCCCAGGAGCATCCCGCCCAGCACCTCCATGGGGGTGTGGCCCAGGAACTCCTTCAGCTCCTTCTGCTGGTCGGGCCCCTCCTGGCGCTCCTCCCCCTCCCGGTAGGCGAAGCCCTGCTCGATCTCCTCGTTGAGCTGGTCAAAGACCCGGCTGAAGATGATCTTGTTGAGGACCTTGGCCTGCTCCCCGGCGGCCCGGCGGACCCCCATGGCGTCGTACATCACCACCATGGCAAAGGCGAAGGTGAGGCCGAACAGGGGGGAATCGAAGCCCACCAGCTTGGCCATGGCCAGGGTCATGGAGCAGACCAGGGCGGAGTGGGAGCTGGGCATCCCCCCGGCGCCAAAGAGCCGTTCCGCCCGGAGCTCCCGGTACTGGAACCAGGTGAGGATGGTCTTGATGATCTGGGCGCTGAACCAGGAGGTGACGCCTACGTTGATGATGTAGTTGCTGGTGATGCTTCTCCAAAATGTTCCCATTGCTTTTTCTTACTCCTGCGTTGTTCGTTTTCCCGCCGGCTCAGCGGTCCCGCTGGGCCAGCTGGTCCGCCAGTCGGTAGAGGAAGGGGTCATCCAGCACCGAGCCCTTGATGGCAAGGTCGGCCTCCAGGACCAGCTCCCGGATGATCTTCCGGGACTTTTCCAGGCCGTAGAGGGTGGCGTAGGTGGTCTTTTGGCTCTCCTTGTCGCTGTGGATGGGCTTGCCCAGCGCCTCCTCGGTGGCGGTGACGTCCAGAAGGTCGTCGGTGATCTGGAAGGCCAGGCCCAGGTTCTTGGCGTACTGGTCCGCCCTGGAGACGACGTCGTCCGGAGCCCCGGCGATGATGCAGCCGATCTTGGCGCTGGCCCGGATGAGGGCCCCCGTTTTCAGGGAGTGGAGGAGGTTCAGCTCCTCCCCGGTTATGGGCTTGCCCTCGTGCTCGATGTCGATGACCTGGCCCCCCAGCATCCCCCGGGAGCCGATGGCCCGGGCCAGCTCGGCGGCGGCCTTCACCACCCGCTGGGGGGGATATTTCCCGGTGAAATACTGCCCCAGCATCGTCTCGAAGCCCAGGGTCAGCAGGCCGTCCCCGGCCAGCACCGCCATAGCCTCCCCGAACTGGATGTGGCAGGAGGGCTTGCCCCGGCGCAGGTCGTCGTCATCCATACAGGGGAGGTCGTCGTGGATGAGGGAGTAGGCGTGGACCATCTCCAGGGCGCAGGCGAAGGGCATGGCCTCCTCCACCGTGCCGCCGCAGAGGCGGCAGCAGGCCAGACAGAGGACGGCCCGGATCCGCTTGCCGCCCCCCAGAAGGCTGTAGGCCATGGCCTCCTGGACCGTCTTCTGAAGCGTCTCCTCCCGGGGGAGGTACCCCGGCAGGGCGGCCTCCACCGCCTCGTAGTATTCGTCAAACTGCTTGCCATAGCTGCTCATGGAACGGCCTCCTTCTCCCCCGGCGGGTCATCTATTTCCCGCCGGTCTTCTCGATGGTGTGTACGATGCAGGCGATCCCGGCAATGAGGGCCAAAAGGATCATCCCGCCCAGGATGTCATTCAGAAAGGCCCCCAGAAAGAATCCTGCCCCTGCCGCAATGAACATAACGACCACGGATGTGACGGTCATTCTTTTGTCCTCCCCTTCTCCTTTACGATACGCTGTGCTCCTCGATCGCCAGCTCCGCCTCGTCCAGCTGCTTCATGCACCGCTGGGAGAGCTTCATCCCCTCGGAGAAAAGGGTCAGGGAGTCGTCCAGGCTGACGGTGTCCCCGCCCAGCCGCTCCACGATCTCCTCCAGCCGCCGGAGGGACTGCTCGATGGTCTGCTTTTCTTCCATACTACACGTTTCCTTTCCAGCTTTCGACGGTGGAGACGATCTCCCCGTCCGCCACCAGCGTCACCAGCTTCTGCCCGGGGGAAAGCCCCTTCACCGTGGTCAGGACCCGGCCCTCCACCATGGGGATGGCGTAGCCCTTCCGCATCACGGCGGCGGGGTTCAGCAGCTCCAGCTGGCGGAGCAGCTGGAGGGTCCGCCCCCGGGTCTCCCCGATCCGCCGCCTTTCGGCGTCCACCAATAATCTTACCAAAAAACCGAGCCTTTGTCTATTTTTTTCCAGCCGCTGCCGGGGGGACCTTGCCGAAAGGAGCCTGGTCTCCTCCAGGAGCCGGAGCTTCCTCCGGCGGACCTGGTCCAGGGCCCTGGCCCGGAGGGAGGTCTGTGACCCCAGCACCCGCTGGCGGAGGGCCTCCCGGTCGGGGGATAGGAGCCCGGCGGCGGCGGTGGGGGTGGCCGCCCTGGCGTCCGCCACCAGGTCCAGGATGGAGACGTCGATCTCGTGGCCCACGGCGGAGACCACCGGCACCGGGCAGTTGTACACCCCGTAGGCCAGGGCCTCGTCGTCAAAGGCGGAAAGGTCCTCGGCGGAGCCCCCTCCCCGGGCGATGATGACCGCCTGGCAGAGCCCCTCCTCCTCCAGCCGCCGGAGGGCCCGTAGGATCGAGGCCGCCGCCCCCTCCCCCTGGACCGAGCAGGGGTAGAGGATGAGCCGCCCGGCGTACCCCCGGAGGCGGAAAGCCTTGGCGATGTCCCGGAGGGCCGCCCCCTCCCGGGAGGTGATGACCCCGACGGTGTGGGGAAACCGGGGCATGGGCCGCTTGTGCTCCGGGGCGAAAAGCCCCTCCGAAAGGAGCCGCTTTTTCAGGGCGTCCAGGCTCTGTTTCCCCTGGCCCTCCCCCAAGGGCTGAATGTCGTAGGTCACCACCTGGAAGGCGCCGTCCCGCTCGTAGAGAGAGGCCGCCCCCCGGACCAGAACAAAGTCCCCCTCCTCGGGGATGTCCGGCAGCTTCTGGACGTACCGGCTGAACATGACGCACCGGACCAGCCCCCCGTCATCCCGGAGGGAGAAATACAGATGCCCCGAGGACTGCCGGTAGGAGAGGTTGGTGATCTCCCCCTTGACCAGGATGTCCCCCAGCTCCTGGCGTTCCTCCAGCAGGGCCTTGACATACCGGCAGAGCTGGCTTACGGTGAGGACCCGGAACCCCCCGGCCATCAGCCCTTCCCCCCTTCCCTCTGGTACAACAGGCTGCCGATGAGGGCCACCCCGGCGGCGTTGTCCGACGAAAGCTCCGGGGTGGCGAAAACACAGTGGAACCTCTTGGTCAACGCCTCCCGGAGGATGGAGTTGGCCATCACCCCGCCGGAAAAGACCAGGGGCAGCTCCCCTTTTTCGGCCAGCGCCTCCTCCGCCATCCGGCAGAGGACGGCGGCGATGTATTCCAGCACAAAGCGGCAGAGGTCCTCCGGGGAGGTCCCGGCCTCCAGCAGCTGGCGGGCCTTGTTCTCCATCCCGGAAAGGCAGCAGTCCCGTCCCCGGAAGGCGGGGGCGATCTTCTTTCCCCACCGGCCTTCCAGGGCCAGCTGTTCCACCCGGGGCCCCGCCGGGAACCCCAGGCCCAGCAGCTGTCCTGCCCGGTCGATGAGCTGCCCGGCGCTGATGTCCTTGGTCCCGGCCAGGATCTCCGTGGCGAAGATCTCCGGGCCGGGGGTCACCGAAAGGACCTCGAAGGTCCCCCCGGAGACGTGAAAGGCCAGGAAGGGCTTGTCCACCAGGTCCAGCCGCCCCGCCGAAAAGAGGGCAGCGGCCAGGTGCCCGTTCTGGTGGGAGGTGGCGTAAAAGGGGACGCCGCAGATCCGGGCCACCGCCCGGCCCGCCGTCCTCCCCGCCAGAAAGCAGGGCATATAGGAGCCGGGGAGGCTCCGGGGGCGGTCCGAAGCGCAGACCGCCAGGGGCCGGGCCCCCGCCTCCAGGGGGAGGCTGTCCAGCACCTCCGGCAGCTGGCGGGTATGATGAAAAAGAGCATCACTCTGCCGCAGGCCAAGTTCCCCCTCCCCCACCGGGAGGAGTTTCCTTCTGTGGCAGACAGTGCTGCTCTCCGGCTGGTATCCCGCCGCCGAGGTGGTGTAGTTGCTGGTGTCCAGCCCCAAAACGAACGGCTTATCCAACGTTCTTGTCCCCGCTCGGTCCCTCGGCCAGGCTCCTAGCGTAGCCCCCCAGCACCCCGTTGACATAGGCCGGGTCGTCGTCCCCGCCGAACTTCTTGGTCAGCTCCACCGCCTCGTCGATGACCGCCCCCACGGGGGTCCCCAAAAAGGCGATCTCGCAGACTGCCAGGCGAAGGACCGCCAGGGTCACCTTGGGCAGGCGGTGGGGTTTCCACTTGGCGGAAAAGCGGTCGATAACGCTGTCCAGCTCGTCCCGATGGGCCCGGACGTTTTCGGCGGCGGTCCTGGCGTAGTCGTCTACCGCAAGGTCCCGGCATTGGGCCGCCCCGTCCACCAGTTCTTCCACCGGGGCGTCGTGAAAGATCATTTCGAATACCAGGGCAAAAGCCTGTTCCCGGGCTTCCCTTCTGGTGATCTGTGCCATACTACCTCCATCAAAAAACAAAGCCGCCCCCTCCCGCCGGAACCGCTCCGGCAAAGAGGGGGGAGCCCCTGGTCGTTATTCTTCGCTGTCCGCGGCGTCCTCGAAATCCACCCCGGCGATCTGGAGGTTCACCTTGGAGACCACCACGCCGGTCATGTTCTGCACCGCTTCCTTCACCGCCGTCTGGAGCTTCTTGGAAAGCTCCGGGATCTTGACCCCGTGCTTCACCCGCAGGCGGATGTCGATGACCGCCACCCCGTCCTCCATCTGGATGGTGATGGGCCGCAGGGGCTGGCGCTCCAGCCAGCCGCTGAGATTGGCGGGCATGGGAGCCAGGGCGGCGACCCCCTCCATATCGGTGGCGGTGTATCCGGCGATGGAGGCGATGACCTCCTGGGAGATCTTCAGGCTCCCCGCGTTGGAAACATAGTTCTGTTCAGACATTTTCATTACCTCCACTTTGGGCAGTTCCCGCCGGGGCGGGAAAGCGCCGTCAAAAAAATGGTATAATATCCATTACCAGGATATTATACCACATTTTCGCTACAGTACAACCACTTATTTGCTTTGCCGGGGAATTTTTATTCTTTTCCTACTGGATCTCGATGATGGAGATGTTGCTGTCCGGCACCTCCACCTCCCCCAGGATGACGTCCTTGATCTGGGCCGCCTCGCTGTCGGTCATGTCGGCGCACTTCACCAGCACGTCGATCTTGTCGTTTTCCAGGTAGACCATGCACTCCTGGAAGCCCTTGGCTTTGATGAGGTTCTCGATCTTCCCCTCGGTCTCGATGGACTTGGCGATGGCGGCGGCCTCCATGGTCAGCTGGGTCATCTGGTCGGTAGTGAGGTTGGCGTCCTCCAGCATATATTTGAGGGCGTCGGCGGCCTCGTCCCGGGCCTTGGTGCGGGAAAGTTTGGCCTCGGCAAAGTAGGCTTCCCCGTAGGCGGCGGTCTCGTCGGCGCCGCCCTCCACCGGGTCGGGGCTGGTCATGCCGTCCACGGCCCCCTCCACCGCCACCTTGCTGGTGCTCTCGAAGCTGTCCCCGTTGGTCTTTACATACTCCCAGTTGAGGTAGACCGCCACGCTGAGGGCCAGCACCAGGGCGGAAAGGACGATGTGCTTCTTGCTGATTATCATGTTCATCTTCATCGCTGCAAAACCTCCATGAAAATTCGATCTATCGGGTCCCGGGCCCGCCGGGTCATCCGCTGCCGCCGGCCAGCCGGGAGACCGAGACCCGGGCAGAGGAGATGTTCAGAGCCACCCTCACGGTATCCACCACCTTTCCCGCCACCAGGGGGTCGCCGCCCCCCTCGCAGACCACCACAACGCCCTTCACCTCCGGTTCCAGCTGGACGGTGACCAGGGGGACCTTGCCCCCGGCCCCGTCCACCAGGACGTAGGTCTGTTCGGTCACCTGCTTTTCCTGGGTCTTTTTCTCGTCCCCGGCCCGGACGTCCTCCAACAGGTCGTTGTTGGTCTTTTCGGACCGGGCGTAGACCTTTTGGTAGCCGTTTTCCAGGGTCACCATCACCTTGGCCTTCCCCACCCCCTCCATCTCCTGGAGGATGGCGGCAAGGCGTTCCTCCAGACCCTGGGCGTAGGCCCTGGCGTCTGTCTCCAGGGCGCCGGCCTCCTCCCGGGGGCCCCCTTCCGGGAGCCAGGAGGAAAGGCCGATGAGCAGTATCCCCGTGATCCCCAGCAGGAACACCAGGGCGCTAAGATCCAGCCGGTATTTCCCCAGCTTCAGAACGAGCCTCTCCTTCATGGTCACTCCCCGTCATATTCCAGCCGGACGTCGACGCCCAGCCTCTCTTCCAGCCCCTCCCGGAACTCTCCCTCCAGCTCCCGGAGCCTCTGGGGCAGCCGGACCCTGGCGGCAAGGCCCGAGGGGCTTTCGTCCCCGGGACCATCGGTCCCTTGTTCCTTGTCTGTTTCTATGTATATTTGGATGTCCTCTTCTTTTATGCCATATTCCCGGAGTTCTTTCGCCGCCTCCCGGCGGAGGGCCGCCTCCCCCTTTTCCACGCTGTCCCGGAGGAAGTACCCCGACACCTCCCCGGCGGCCCGCTCCGCCTCTGCCTGGGCCTCCCCCAGGTCCAGGTCGGGGAGCCGGGGCTGCCGTCCCACCGGGAGGAGGAGGCAGCAGAGGAGGAACAGCCCCAGGATGGCCCGTGTCAGCTTTTCCATCCCCTTGCCGGGGACCAGCACCGACACCACCCCGCAGAGGAGGGCGCCGCAGCAGACGGTAAAGACCCAGCGGTGCAGCTCGTCCATGGGGGCCTCCTTTCTATCCGCCCCGAAAGGCGACGATGAGCAGGGTGGTGGAGATGATGACCAGCAGGGCGTCGTAAAGGAGCACCGCCATGATGATCCCCAGGGTGGAGGACAGGGCCTTCAGCAGCCTTGTGATCTGGGGCAGAGAGAGCATCTGGCTGAGTATCCCCCCCAGGCAGATGGCAAGATACCAGGTCCCGGTACGGATGAGGACCGGCAGGAAGGTGATGGCGGTGACCAGGACGCCAAAGGCCCCCAGAGTCCCCCGGACCAGCTGGATACACCCCTGGGCCGCCGCGAAGAGGTCCGAGAGGGCGCCCCCCACCACCGGGATCATGCTGCCGATAAAGAACTTGGTGGTCCGGGCCGCCACCGAATCCCCCCCGGAGGCCACCACCGTCTGGATGGACAGAAGGCCGATAAAGACGGTGAGGATGAGGCCCAGGGCCCAGGTGACGAAGGTCTTGATCCCGCCGATGAGGCCCCCCAGCTCCAGCTTGGGGCAGACCACCGAGATCACCGACAGGGCAAGGTAGGCGCAGAGGAGGGGCAGAAAGACCGCCGTCACCAGCTGGGCTGTCACCTGGCACATCCAGAAGAGGAAGAGGTTGTAGGCCGCCCCGGTCATGGGCTGGCCCGAGGCGGTGACCACCCCGGCGAAGGCCGGGATAAAGGCCAGGATGAAGGTGGCGAAGTCCCGGATGACCTCCCGGGCGTCGATGATGCAGCCCACGACAGGGTCGATGATGATGCTGCTGATGAAGACGGTGACCACCACCCCGAACACCGCCTCCACGCCGCCGGTGGAGAAGGAGGAGCCGAAGGCTTCCAGCAGGGCGCAGAGGACCAGCACCCCGGCCAGGGAGACCAGGAGGCGCAGGGGGGCCCGGAGGTTTTTCCGGAAGCTGTCCCAGGCTTTGCCCAGGAAGGTCTTGGGTGTAAAGCTGTCAACCATGTCAGCCATCCCCCC
>CANOCD010000010.1 GCA_947564495.1 uncultured Angelakisella sp.
TTTTCGGGTGGGTCTACGAGTCCATCCTCTGCTCGGTCACCTCCGGCTCCCTGGTGAACCGGGGGTTCCTCAACGGGCCCCTCTGCCCCGTCTACGGCTTCGGGGCCCTCACCGTCATTTTGGCCTTCTGGCAGGAGCCGGACATCAGCGTCTGGAACCTGTTCTTCTCCAGTATGGTTCTCACCTGCTCCCTGGAGTATTTTACCTCCTGGGCCATGGAAAAACTGTTCCACGCCCGGTGGTGGGATTACACCGAGTACCGCTTCAACCTCAACGGCCGGATCTGCCTGCTGGGGGCTTTGGCCTTCGGCAGCTTTTCGGTGCTGCTCATCAAGGTGGTCCACCCCCGGGTGGCGGGCTTCTTCGACGGCCTCTCCCCCACGGTCCTGCTGACCGCCGCCGGGATCTGCTTTGTCACCGGGGCGGCGGACTGCTTCGCCACGGTGCGGCATATCCTCACCCTCAACGGGCGGCTGGCCGAGATCCAGGAGGCCATCGACGCCCACCGGGCCCAGAACCGCCAGCGTGCCGAGGAGCTGCGCCAGCGGCTCCAGACCCGGCTGGAGGAGAGCCTTGGGGCCGCCCCCCTGGAGGAACTCCGGGGCCGCCGCCCCGTGGTCGCCCTGGGCGAACTGCGGGAGGAGCTTCGGGAGCGGCTGGAGGAGCGGTTCGAGGACAGCCCCTTCCATTCCGAGCGTGTCCGAGCCCTGCTGGAGCTGAGGAGCTTCCAGGACCGCCGGCTGCTGCGGGCCTTCCCCAAGCTGTCCTCCGTGACCTACAAGGAAGCCCTGGAAAAGCTGCGTGAGCAGATGGACCGGGAGGCCACCTGATGGACCTGACCGGCGAGGAAAAGAAGGCCCTGCTCCGGGCCCGGCTGGGACCGGAGGGTGGCGCCTTCGCCGACTGGCAGGGACCCGACGGGGCCGAGGGCCTCCGGGCGGAGTACCCGGGCGGGGTGTACCTCTCCCTTTGGTGGTGGCCCCGCCGCCGCTTTTACCGCTGCGACCTGGGCCGGGAGGACACCATCTTCCTCTCCGCCCGTGCCGCCTCCATAGGCGACCGCTTTTTGGATCGGGTCCGGCAGCTGATCCGGGCCGCCCAGAGCGGTCGGTTCCGGAACAAAAAGACCACCGGGGAGCTGGTCCGGGAGGAGGTCGCCCGCCGGGGCCTTACCAGCTGGATGAACGACACCAAGTGGCGGGAGTTCCGGGAGGCCATGGAAACGGAGATGCCCTTCCCGCCCCCGTATCTTTACAAGACCCTGTTCGAGGAGGAGGCCGGCCTCCCCGATTTCTCCCGGGACGTCCGGTATCTGGGGGACTACGGCCCGGAGGATTTCGCCGGTCACGACTACCGGGTCATCCAGTGGGTGAAGGTCCGGCCCAGGTACTACAGCTGGGAGGGAGGGCTGACCGGAAAGGCCGTCCTCCATGACGCCGAGGCGGAGTTCACCGCCATCCTGGACCGTCTCCACATCCCCTGGGAGGAGGAGAAGGGGGTCTACACCATCTACGGCTACCGATAACAAGAAAGGCAATTTTGTTTATGGACGACAGAGCGAAAGCGGAGCTGTTTGAAAACAGCCCCATCCCCAAGGCCGTGATGACCATGGCCATCCCCACCATCACCAGCTCCCTGGTGATGGTGGTCTACAACCTGGCGGATACCTACTTCGTGGGGATGCTGAACGACCCCATCCAGAACGCCGCCGTCACCCTGGCCGCCCCGGTGCTGCTGGCCTTCAACGCCGTCAACAACCTCTTCGGGGTGGGCAGCTCCAGCATGATGAGCCGGGCCCTGGGCCAAAAGAAATACGACGTGGTCCGGGGGGCCTCGGCCTTCGGCTTCTGGTGCGCTTTGTGCAGCGGGCTGCTCTTCTCCCTCCTGGTCACCCTCTTCCGGGGGCCCCTCCTGGCCGGCCTGGGGGCCGACGCCGTGACCTCCAAGGCCACCGGGGAGTATCTCTTCTGGACGGTGACCTGCGGGGCCGCCCCCGCCATCCTCAACGTGGTGCTGGCCTACCTGGTCCGGTCCGAGGGGGCCGCCCTCCACGCCAGCGTGGGGACCATGAGCGGCTGCCTCCTCAACATCCTCCTGGACCCCGTTTTCATTCTCCCCTGGGGCCTGGGGATGGGGGCTGCCGGGGCGGGGTGCGCCACCTTCCTCTCCAACTGCTTCGCCTGCGGCTACTTCTTCGTCCTCCTCTTCCACAAGCGGAAGGACACCTACGTGGCTGTCTCCCCCAAGGCCCTGCGGTTCGACCGGGCCATCGTCCTGGGGGTCTGCGCCGTGGGCATCCCCGCCTCCATCCAGAACCTCCTCAACGTCACCGGGATGACGGTGCTCAACAACTTCACCTCTTCCTTCGGGGCGGACGCCGTGGCGGCCATGGGCATCGCCCACAAGGTGAACATGGTCCCCATCCAGGTGGCCCTGGGCTTCTCCCAGGGGATCATGCCCCTCATCAGCTACAACTACGGCAGCGGCAACAGCCGCCGGATGAAGGACGTCTTTTTCTTCTCCAGCCGGATCTCCCTGGCCATCAGCGCCGCCGTCACCCTGGTGTACTTCTTCGGGGCCCCGGGGGTGGTCACCCTCTTTATGAAGGACCCGGTCATCGTGGCCTACGGCAGCCGGTTCCTCCGGGGGATGTGCCTGGGGATGCCCTTCCTCTGCATGGATTTCCTGGCGGTGGGGGTGTTCCAGGCCTGCGGCATGGGCAGAAAGGCCCTGGTCTTTGCCATCCTGCGGAAGATCGTCCTGGAGATCCCCGCCCTCTGCATCCTGGGGACCCTGTTCCCCCTCTACGGCCTGGCCTACGCCCAGTTCACCGCCGAGGTGGTCCTGGCCACGGCGGCGGTCATCGTCCTGGCCCGGCTCTTCCGGGGGCTGGAAAAGCCCCAGTCCCCATTACAGTAAAAAAAGCAGCCGCCCCCACGGCGGCTGCCTTTTTTCTGCCTTCTTCCAGCTTTTTCTTTTCCCGGGGCCCTCTCCCTATGGAATCCGGAGCCAAACCGTGCTATACTGGATATATCTTTTGGACAAAAGGAGAGGTCAATCTATGACACCGATCATTCGACACGACCCACAGGAGGCGGAAAAGCTCCTCCCGGAGATCGAGGCCCTGCTGGGCCAGGGGGAGAACCAGAAGGCCCTGGCCCTGATCGAGGGCTCCCTGGCTTCGGGCCCCCTCGGGGCGGAGACCCGGGAGACCCTGCTCTGGAAGAAGGAGCTGGCCCTGTTCCGCCTGGAACGGTACGCCGAGGCCCTGGGGACGCTGGAGCTGCTCCGGCCCAAGCTGGGGGAAACTGCCACCTGGCTGCGGGAGATGGCCCTGATCCTCTACGCCATGTCCCGGGAGGAACGCCCCTCGGAGGAGGCCACCCTCATGCTCCTCCTGGCCGAGGAGGCTTTTGAGGGCTCGGTCCAGGGGGAGCCCTCCCAGCGGGAGCTGGACTTCCTGGAGGAGGTCCGGGACACCCTCTACCCCCGGAAACGGTGCGGGGAGATCATCAACGCCATCCGGCGGCTGCCCGAGGAGCAGCGCACCTCCCGGAACCTCCAGCAGATGGCCCTGGCCCTGGGGGAACTGGGGGAGTACGACCAGGCCCTGGAGACCATGGACGCCATCCCCGGGGACCGGGAGCCCCGGTACTGGTACACCATGGGGTATCTCCTCTACCACCGGGCCTTTGACGGCGGCTCCCTGGCCCCCGATGTCTCCGAGGCCCGGGAACTGCTCCTCCGCTGCCAGGAGGGGAACCCCGGCGCCCTGCTGGCTCTGGAGTGCCGAAACTTCCTGGAGACCATGGCGAAGAACATCTACTACCCCCGCCTGGGCAACAACGACCGGCTGGACTGGGATTCCCTCCAGTACGACACCGAAAGCTGGATCGCCGTGGGGGAACACATCCGCAAGCAGTTCGGCTCCTCGGACCGGTGCTTCCGCTGCCGGAGCCAGGTGGGCCTGGACCTGGATATGCCCATCATCCCCCCGGCAAAGGAGGGGGAGGGGCACCTGGTCTGCACCCAGGGCCTGGGCGCCGTGGTGATGGAGCCCCCCCGTGACGAGGAGGAGTTCCGGGACCTGCGCCGGGTGGAGCTCTTCTTCCCCATGGCCCCCGGCTGGGACCCCACCTGTGCCGACCCCAAAGAGCTGTGGCCTTCCGCCGCCCTGCTGGAGCTGGTGAAGCTCCCCCTGGCCGACCCCAAAGCCTGGCTGGGGCCGGGGAGCATCTTCGACCTGCCCAAGGCGGCCCTCTGGACCGGCCAGCGGTGCGCCCTCATCCTGCCCCCCGTCTACCCCTACGAGAACATCGACCCCTGCATCCTCCCCAACGGGGAGGCGGTGCAGTTCTGCCAGGTGCTCTTCCTCTACCCGGAGGAGGCCCGGCTGGTGGTGGACCAGGGCCTGGAGGCCCTGTGGGAAAAGACAGGCGGCGAAAACTACCTGGTGTATTCCCAGCGGGAGAACGCCTGCAAGGCGTGACCATCCCCCCCCATAAAATAAGAGCCGCCGGAGGGCACCTTGTCGTGTTCCCCCGGCGGCTTTATGCTGCAAAAGATCAGAAGGCCACCTTCATCACCAGGGCCACCAGGCAGAGGATGGCGGCGCAGGGGACGTAAACGTACCGGCCCAGGGCGTGCCACAGCTTTCCCGGGGCCTTGGCCGCCCCGTGGGAGACCTCGTCCAGGAGGTCCTCCCGGCGCATCACCCAGAACCAGGAGACCGCCCCCAGGGTGGCCCCGATGGGGATGATGTAGATGGAGACGATGTCCATCCAGGGGCCCCACCGGAAGATGGGCTCCATGTGGAGGCCCGCCCCCAGGCAGACCACGCAGAGGAGGCCCAGCACCGCCTTCCGGCCCAGTCCGGGGAACCGGTGGAGGAGGGACTCCCCCACCGCCTCGAACATATTCTGCAAAGAGCTGACCCCGGCAAAGGCCATGGCCACGTAGAGGATGACGGCAAAGAGCCGCCCCAGGGGGATGTCCTGGAGTATCCGGGGCAGGGTGACAAAGAGGAGGGAGGGCCCCGCCCCCACGTCCAGGCCGTAGGCGAAGCAGGCGGGGATGATGACCAAAGCGGCCACCAGGGCGGCGATGGTGTCAAAGAGGGCGGTCTGGCGGGCCAGGGCCCCCACGTCCATCTCCCGGTCCAGGTAGGCCCCGTAGACGATCATCCCGCTGCCGGTGATGGAGAGGGAGAAGAAAGCCTGTCCCATGGCCCAGATCCAGACCATGGGGTCCCGAAGCTCCTCCCACCGGAGGGAGAACATATACTGGTACCCCGCCCCCGCCCCGGGGAGGAAGGCCACCCGGGCGGCCAGGGCCAGGAAGATGAGGAAAAAGACAGGCATCATCACCTTGTTGGTGCGCTCGATGCTCTTGGGCCCCAACAGCAGGGTGAGGAGGGTGCCCGCCACCACGATGATATGGAAGGGGGCCACCGAGTAGGCGGTAAGGGAGAAGCCCTCGAACCAGCTGGCGGTGTCCACCGTCATCAGCGACCCGGTGACGGCGTCGGTAAGGGCCTTGAGGACGTAGGCGATGATGGCGGCGTAGCCGATGGCGATGCACATGGACCCCGCCAGGGGGAGCCACCCCAGGGCGCCCCCCGCCCCGCCCAGGGACCGCTTCCGGCTGGCCCAGGCCATGCGGTAGGCCCCCAGGGTGCCGGTGCGGGCCCGGCGTCCCACGGCGTACTCGGCGCAGAGGCCCACGGCGCTGAACAGTGCCACAAAGACCAGGTAGGCCAGCAGAAAGGCCCCTCCCCCGTTGCTGCCCATTTTGGCCGGGAATCCCCAGACGTTGGCCATGCCCACCGCCGAGCCCACCGCCGAAAGGACGAACCCCCAGCCGCTGGTAAATCGACCCTTTTCCCCCTTAGTTTCCATGCTGTTTCTCTCCTTTACCGCTTTCTGTCTTTGAAGGTTTAACGCTTTTTGGCGTTGATGTGTTCTTATTATACCTGGTTTGGGCCGGGGAGTCAACCAAAGGGAAAAGAAAAGGGCCAATGAGGACACGCCCCGCCGGCCCTTGGGCTGCCGTGTGTTCTGTCACTCCTGCCCCAGATACCCCATGGCCGTCTCCCCCAAGGAGGTCAGCCGGCTCCCGGCCCGCCCCCGGCGGACCTCCACAAGCCCCTGCTCCTCCAGGTAGGTCAGGGCCGTCCGGACGCTCTGCTCGCTGGCGGGGACCCCCGCCTCCCCGGCCAGGGCCGCCAGGCTCTTCCGCCCCATGGAGCTCCCCTTTTCCAGCTCCCCCAAAACGAACCGGCAGACCGGGAACAGCTGCCCCGCCCTCCGGCGAAGGGCCCGGGCCGCCTCCTCCCCGGCGGGTCCTTCCCGGGCGGGCGCCATCCCCCCGGGGGCCGGAACCGCCTCCTCCCGGGGGAGGTCCCCCCGCTCCCGAGCCCGGGCCAGGATGGTGGCGGGCAGGTCGGCCCGGTGGATCACCGGCTGGTCCAGGTAGGCCAGGTACTCCACGCAGTTGTGGAGCTCCCGGACGTTCCCCTCCCAGGGGTGGGCCATGAGCAGCTCCCAGGCCGCCGGGGTCAGGGAGAACCCCGCCCCCAGCCCCTCCCGGATCTTCTCGAAGAGAAGGCGCACGTCCTCCCCCCGCTCCCGGAGGGGGGGCAGGCTCAGGGGCAGGACGCTGAGACGGTAGTAGAGGTCCTTCCGGAATCCCCCCTGGCGGACGATGGCCGGGAGGTCCTCGTTGGTGGCGGCGATGATCCGCACGTCCACGTAGATGACGTCCACGCCCCCCACCCGGACGATCTCCTTCTCCTGGAGGACCCGGAGGAGCTTCACCTGGAGAAGGGGGCTCATGGCCTCGATCTCGTCCAGGAACAGGGTCCCGCTCCGGGCGGCTTCAAAGAAGCCGATGTGCCCCCCCTTCCGGGCCCCGGTGAAGGCCCCCTCCTCGTAGCCGAAAAGCTGGCTCTCCAACAGGGAATCGGGGATGGCGGCGCAGTTGATGGCCACAAAGGGCTCCCGGCTCCGGGTGCTGGCGGCGTGGATGGCGTGGGCGAACAGCTCCTTCCCCGTGCCGCTCTCCCCGCTGATGAGGATGGCCGAACTGCTGGCGGCCATCTTCCGGGCCAGGCTCTTGGCGGTGAGGAGGGCGGGGCTCTGGCCCACGATGCTGTCGAAGGTGTACTTGGTCACGTGTCCCTTGCCCAGGATCTGGCGGCGGATCTTCTGCTGCCGCTTCTCCTCGTCCCGGAACCGCTGGAGGATGCAGAAGGCCCCGATAAGGTCCCCGCTGCGGAACACCGGCTGGATGCTGACGCTCACCGGGCTGCCGCCGATCTCCACCATCCGGGCGCTGATGGCCTTGCGGTCGGAAAAGCACTCCTCAAAGGGGAGGAAGGGGAGGGACTGCTGGGCCTTCCGGTCCAGGAGGTCCCGGGGGGCCAGCTCCAGGATGGCCTCCGCCTTGGCGTTGCAGGCGAAGATGGTCCCGTCGGAATCCACCCCGATGACCCCGGCCTCCAGGGTCTGCTGGAACAGGTCGAAGATGCTCTCCACCTGGATGGACCGGTGGAACATCCGCTCGATGCTGTAGGCGTGCTCCGCCAGGGAGGAAAGGTAGCTGAGAAAGGCCGGGCGGTCCAGGCGGTGCTCGCACTTGAGGTGGAAGGCCAGCTCGATAAAGGTGTTGGCGCTGAGGAGCCGGGGGCCCAGGTCGATGACCTCCTCCACCCAATGGGGGACGTACCGCCGCTCCCCGGTGGTGATGGCCAGGGGCAGATGGGGAGGCTCCGGGGCCCCGGGGTAGTAGGGGGTCAGCTGGATCTGGCCCACCCCCAGCTGGTTGAGGAGGGCGATGGTCTCGGTGGCCATAGGCTGGTTGATATTCACCAGCAGGGCCCGGGTCCCCCTGGGCAGTCCGATGATCCGCTGGAGCCCCTCCCGGGTGATACGGACCTCGGTGATGACCACCGCCCCGCTGTCCGGGATGATCTGGGCCAGCTCCCGGCCAATGAGGGCGCAGGTGGAGACCAGGTAGGCGTCCGCCGGGGCGATGCCGTCGATGGTCCCCCCCTGGACGCTGTAGGTCTGTATCCGGATATGGTCCCCCAAAAACTCCCGGACCTGGCGGGCGTAGAGCTCCACCGAATCGGCGTCCCAGGTGGCGATGGCCAGCGTCTTTTCCACAAACGGGTCCCCCTTTCTCTTCCAACCGGGAAACAGGCGGCGCCCATTCCCAAAAGGGTGGCCCATTCCCGGCGTTTTTCCCCATTTATTATGACATTTGCCGGGGTTTCTGTCAAGAAAGCCGGGGGAACAAATCTTGCTTATTTTTTGGGCAGGATCGACTGCCGGGCCCAGGCCCGCTCATCAACCGAAAGGAGTAATCACGATGCTGGAAATGAAAGCCCTATACCAGGAAGCCCTGGCCGCCAAGGAGGAGCTGGTGGCCTGCCGCCGGGCCCTCCACCAGATGCCGGAACTGGGGATGGACCTCCCCAACACGGTAGCTCACGTCTGCCAAGAACTGGAGGCCCTGGGCGTCCAGCCCCAGAAACTGGCGGGGGGCGTCACCGCCTGCATCGGCAAGGCCGGGGGCAAGGTGTTTCTCCTCCGGGGGGACATGGACGCCCTGGAAATGCCGGAGGAAAGCGGCCTGCCCTTCGCCTCGTCCTGCGGCCGGGCCCACACCTGCGGCCACGACCTCCACACCACCATGCTCCTGGGGGCGGCCCGGCTCCTCAAAGCCCACGAGAAGGAGCTCCCCGGCCAGGTGAAGCTCATGTTCCAGCCCGGGGAGGAGAACCTCCAGGGGGCCTCCGCCATGGTAAAGGCGGGCATCCTCCAGGACCCCCGGGTGGACGCCGCCCTGGCCCTTCACGTCTTTCCCGGGGACTGCCACCTGGGCACCGTCATGTGGCGCCAGGGCCCGGCCCTGGCCTCCTCGGACAGCTTCAAGATCACCGTCACCGGCAAGGCGGGCCACGGGGCCATCCCCCAGAACGCCGTGGACCCCCTGAACATCGCCGCCCACATCCTCCTGGCCCTCCAGGAGGTCAACGCCCGGGAGGTGGACCCCCAGGACCCCCTGGTCCTCACCGTCTGCACCGTCCACGCCGGCCAGCTCCACAACGCCATCCCGGAAAACGCCGTCCTCACCGGGAGCATCCGGGCCTTTTCCAACCACAACCGTGCCCTGGCCAAGGAGCGCCTGGTCCAGATCTGCCAGGGGATGGCCCAGCTGTTCCGTGGTAGCTGCCAGGTGGAGTTTCTGGCGGGGGTGGCCTCCCTCCACAACCAGCCCGACCTGGCGGCGGAGCTGGCGGGCTACACCGGCGAGATCGCCGAGAAGATGACCGAGCTGCCCAAGCAGATGGGGAGCGAGGACTTCGCCGAGGTGACCCAGGAGGTACCCTCGGTGTTCATGGGCATCGGCGCCGGCGGCCCGGAGGCGGTCTACCACCAGGGCGGGTCGCACAACCCCAAGATCGTGTTCAACGAAGGGGTGCTGCCCCTGGGGGCGGCGGTCCTTGCCGGCTGCGCCGGCAAGTGGCTGGAGAAGCACATCCTTTAAGTTTTCAGGCGGGGGCGGGCGGGGCCACGGCTTGTTTTTTCGCTCCCCCCTCCCTTGCTGTCCTCCCCTCCCCTTTGCCACCCTTCCCCGGCGGTGTTCCCCCTCCCCGGACACCGCCGGGGAGTTTTTTCGCTTTTTCTCCGGCGGACCTCTTGACAAAATCGTTTTGGGTGCTATAATTAGTAATGCTATTTGCGGCGGTGCTGGAACAGGCAGACAGGCACGTTTGAGGTGCGTGTGCATATGCGTGTGGGTTCAAGTCCCATCCGCCGCACCAGGCTAGGGCCTGGAGCCACTTGTGTGGTTCCGGGCCTTTTGCTTTGCCCGGGCTTTGCGGGCAAAGCTTAGGTCGTACAGGGCACAAACATAATGGAGAATACATTCCCGGGTCATCCCGGCCTTCGGACCCACCGGTCGAAGGCCGTTTTCGTTGCAAAGCCCCCACCAACCACCCATAACCCTATTTTGAAAACCTCTGCCTTGTACAGCCCAAAACCAACTGTACACGGCAGAGGTTTTTTCCCCCCCGCCCGGCAAAATATCCCAAATCAACCAGAAATTTGTTGAAAATTGTAGGACACACTGCTATAATATTATCAAAGCACCACCACCCCAAAGAACCCCCGCCCCCAAAATCCCCCAAAAAACGGAGGAAATCAAAACATGAAAAACCCCTTCCTCGCCCACACCACCCCCGATGGCCGAGTACAGACGATCCTGGAGCACTTGGAGGGCACCGCCGGGCGCTGCGCCCGCTTTGCCTCCGGCTTTGGCGCGGAGGAGCAGGGGCGGGCGGCCGGCCTGGCTCACGACATCGGAAAGTATTCCGGCGCCTTCCAGCGGCGGCTTGGCGGGGACAGCATCCAGGTGGACCACTCCACCGCCGGGGCTTGGGAGTGCTTCAAGCGGGGGCTGATCCCTGCCGCCTTTGCCGTGGCGGGGCATCACGGGGGACTGCCCGACGGGGGCGGCAAGGGCGACCATCCCGATCAGCCCACCCTTTTTGGCAGGATGCGCCGGGCCGAGGCTGGCCGCTTGGAGCCCTATGGCGCCTGGGAAAAAGAGCTGTCCCTCCCCGATGCCCCCCTCCCCTTTCAGCCCGCCGGCGGCGCCGAGGCGATGTTTTTTACCCGGATGCTCTACTCCTGCCTGGTGGACGCCGATTTCCTGGACACCGAGGCGTTTATGGACGGGGGCTCGGCTCGGGGCGGGGGCGCTTCTATGGAGGAGCTGGACCAAAGGTTCCAGAACTACGTCGCCCGCTGGTTCCCGCCCAAGGGCCTGCTGAATGAACAGCGGTGCGCCCTCCTCCGCCGCTGCGTCCAACAGGGGGAGGAGCAGGCCCCCGGGCTGTTCACCCTCACCCTGCCCACCGGGAGCGGCAAGACGGCGGCTTCCCTGGCCTTCGCCCTCCGCCACGCCAGGACCCACGGCCTGCGCCGGGTCATCTACGTCCTGCCCTACACCTCCATCATCGAGCAGAACGCCCAGGTCTTTCGGAAGATGCTGGGGGAGGAGAACGTGCTGGAGCACCACTCCGGGGTGCTCTACGACCTTGCCGAAGAGCCCGATCCCAAGACGGTCCGGCTGGCCAAAGCAACCGAAAACTGGGAGCTGCCGGTGGTGGTGACCACGGCGGTCCAGTTCTTCGAGTCCCTTTTCGCCGCCCGGTCCTCCAAGTGCCGCAAGCTCCACAATCTGGCGGAAAGCGTCATCATCTTCGACGAAGCCCAGATGCTCCCTCTGCCCTGCCTGCGGCCCTGCGTCTTTGCCATCTCCCAGCTGGTGAAGCGATACCGGGCCACCGCCGTCCTCTGCACCGCCACCCAGCCCGCCCTGGGGCCCCTCTTTAGGGAGTTTTTGCCGGGCCGGCCCCCGGTGGAACTCTGCCCCCAGGGAAGCTATGACGACGCCCTGTTCCGCCGGGTCACTTTCCGGCGGGAGGGGACCCTGACCCTCCCCCAGCTGGGGGAGCGGATGAACGCCCTGCCCCAGGCCCTCTGCATCGTGAACCGCCGCAAGACCGCCCAGCAGCTGTATCAGCTGTTGGACGGGGAGGGGACCTTCCACCTCTCCACCCTTTTGTACCCCGCCCACCGAAAGGCACTGATCCAAGAGATCAAGCAGCGGCTGAAGGACGGCCTCCCCTGCCGGGTGGTCTCCACCTCCCTCATCGAGGCGGGGGTGGACGTGGACTTCCCGGCGGTGTTCCGGGAGGAGGCCGGGCTGGACTCCATCCTCCAGGCGGCGGGGCGGTGCAACCGGGAGGGAAAGCGGCCTGCCGGGGACAGCATCGTCACCATCTTCCGGGGGGAGGAACCGGCTCCCGCCCTCTTCCGGCAGAACATCGACGCCGGGCGGCACGCTTTGGACCACGCCGACCGCCCCGACAGCCCCGAGGCCATCGCCTGCTACTTCCGGGAGCTGCTGGACCTGAAAGGGGAGGCGGCCCAGGACCAAAAGCGCATCCTGGCCCTGATGGAGGACACCCAAAACCGCTTTCCCTTCCGGACGGTGGCGGAGAAGTTCCGCATCATCCAGGAGGACACCCGCACCGTTTACATTCCCCGGGGGGAGGGTGAGAAGCTGGTGGCCCACCTCCGGGCCGGGGAGTGCTCCCGGGCCCTGTTCCGGCAGCTGGGGCTCTACAGCGTGAGCATCCGCCCCAAACACTTTGTTGACCTGGACCGGGTAGGGGCGCTGGACACGACCCTGGACCTTCTGCCCGACGACAGCGCCATTCTCACGAACCTTTCCCTCTACAACGAAAACACCGGGCTGGACTTGAACCCTGTCCCCAAAACGCTGATTTTATAAGAGCAAGCCCCCTGAGCCTTTGGAGCAACCAAAGGCTCAGGGGGCTTGCGAGAT
>CANOCD010000011.1 GCA_947564495.1 uncultured Angelakisella sp.
GTACAGATACTTTTTCAGCCGTGTATACCGTCTCCTCATCGAGGCTTCGCCCGGCAAATGCTTCTTCATCCGTTGCAGCGTATAGGTAAAACTCCCCTATGCTCTCTTTCGCTGTGTTCCCGCCGGTCACGGGTTTCCGTTCTTCACCGAAAAATAAGCCTTGGGGTGGGAGCAGACCGGGCACTTTTCCGGGGCCTTCTCCCCCTCGTAGAGGAATCCGCAGTTGCCGCACTGCCAGATCACCTTGCTCCCCTTCTGGAACACCGTCTGGTCCTGCACCTCCTGGAGGGTGGCCCGGAACCGCTCCTCGTGGGTCTTTTCGATGGAGGCCACCCCGTCAAAGAGCCGGGCGATGTCGGCAAAGCCCTCCTCCCGGGCCTCCTGGGCGAACTTCTTGTACATATCGCTCCACTCGTACAGTTCCCCGGCGGCGGCGTCGGCCAGGTTCACCGCCGTGTCCGGCACCGTCCCCCCGTGGAGCAGCCGAAACCACAGGGCGGCGTGGGCCAGCTCGTTGCAGGCGGTCTCGGTGAAGATCTCGGCGATCTGGCGGTAGCCGTCCTCCCGGGCCTTGACGGCGTAGTAGGTGTACTTGTTCCTGGCCTGGGATTCCCCCGCAAAGGCGGCGGCAAGATTCGCTTCGGTTTTGGAGCCCTTCAGTTCCATCCTAAATTTTCCTTCCTTCCGGCAGTTTTTCTCCGCCGCCGGGGAGGTCAGCCCGCTTCGGGGCCCCGGCACTCCTTGCAGAGGCCGGCAAGCAGCAGGTGGCGCTTCTGCACCAAAAAGCCCTGGCTTTCCAGGATCTGGCGGTCCAGACCCTCCAGGGCGGCGCACTCCACGTCAAAGACCTGGCCGCAGCCGGTGCAGATCATGTGGTAGTGCTCGTCCAGCCGCCCGTCAAAGCGGTCACTCCCCACAGGCATGGAGATCTTCCTTAGTATTCCCATTTCGGAAAGAAAATTCAGGTTCCGGTAGACGGTGCCCAGGCTGATCTTGGGGTTTTCCCTCCGGGCCAGCTCGTAGACGGCGTCGGCGGTGGGGTGGACGGGGTTTTCCGTCACCGTCTTTAGGATCAGCTCCCGCTGCTTGGAGTAGTTCATGGTCGTTACCTCGTGGGAAGGATCAATAGTAGGAATCTTTCTCGATTTTATCATACCAAAGCGCCCCTGTCAAGAAAAAGAAGGGCCGGCCCTTCTCCCGTCCAAGCGGCGGGGGAGAGGCCGGCCTATGATCCCATGGGGAATTATCAGGTCACGATCTTGGTGTGCTCGTCGCTGCCGTCGTCCTCGTAGACCAGGAACTCCTGGATGTTGAGGAAGATCTTCTCGTTGCCGTAGAGCTTGTCGTAGCTGTGGCTGTCGGCGATGACCCGGATCTGGACGCCGTTGATGTCCACCCGGCAGTCGTTGACATCGCCCATGTAGAACATGGAGGAGATGCGCCCCTCCAGGTCGCCGCTGTCCAGGGAAAGGTGGATGTTCTCCGGGCGGATGGCCACGACGACCTTGCCGGTCCGGGGGCCGTCGTAGGGCAGGGACTGGCCCAGGCCGGTGAGCTCGATCCGCCCGTCCTTGACCTCCCCCTTGACGAAGTTGATCTTGCCCAGGAAGTCAGCCACGAACTGGTTGGCGGGGTTGCGGTAGATCTCGATGGGGGTGCCGATCTGCTGGATGACCCCCCGGTTGATGACGATGACCCGGTCGGACATGGCCATGGCCTCCGACTGGTCGTGGGTGACGTAGACGACGGAGATGCCGAAGTTCTTCTGGATCTCCTTGATCTCGAACCTCATGCTCTCCCGGAGCTTGGCGTCCAGGTTGGAGAGGGGCTCATCCAGGAGGAGGAGCTTGGGCTCGGCCACCAGGGCCCGGCCCAGGGCCACACGCTGCTGCTGGCCGCCGGAAAGCTGGTTGGGCATCCGGTCGGCGTACTGGCTCAGGTGGACGGCCTCCAAGATCCATTCCACCTTCTGCTTGATGGTGGCCTTGTCCAGCTTCTTGATCTTCAGGGGATAGGCCACGTTGTCAAAGACGTTCATGTGGGGCCAGACGGCGTAGGACTGGAAGACCATGCCGATGTCCCGCTTCTCTGGGGGGACGAAGGTCTTGTCCGAGCTGACCACCCGGCCGTCGATGCTGATCTCCCCGGAGGTGGGGCGCTCGAAGCCGGCGATCATCCGCAGCATGGTGGTCTTGCCGCAGCCGGAGGGCCCCAGGAGGGTGATGAACTCCTTGTCCTGGAACACCTGGTCAAACTCCTTCAGCACCACCACGTCGCCGAAGGCTTTGGTCACGTTACTGATGGTAATGGTAGACATAGTTTATGTACCCCCTTGGTCAGATAGAGAACTCGCCGTTGGTCAGCTTGTTCAGCAGCCAGTTGGCGGCGATGACCAGCAGCAGGATGACGGTGGCCAGGGCCGCCGCGGTCTGCTGGCTGTGGAAGGTCTGGTAGGTGAACAGCTCGATGCCCAGGGTCTTGGTGTAGGTGGAGTAGAGGAGGGTGGACATGGTGAGCTCGTAGAAACAGGGCATGAAGATGAGGAACCAGCCCGCCACCACCGAGGGGGCGATGAGGGGGATGGTCACGTCCTTGAAACTTCGCAGCCAGCTTGCCCCGGAGATGAGGGAGGCTTCCTCCAGGGACGGGTGGATCTGGCTCATGGCCGAGACCACCGTTCTCATGCCCATGAGGAGGTACTTGACCATATAGGCCACGATCATGATCCACATGGTGTTGTAGATGTTGATGATGAACCGGCCGGACATGGTCATGATGAGGCCCAGGGCGATGACCACGCTGGGGGTGCCGCTGCCCAGGGTGATGAGGAAGTCAGGGATGCTCTTGCCCCTCACGTTGGTCCGCTGGAGCAGGTAGGCCATGACGCAGGAGACGATGATGCCGAAGGAGGCCGCCAGGGCGGCGTAGAGCACCGAGCGTCCCGCCGATTGCAGGATGGATTCCCGGGTGACCACACGCTCCCAGAACCGGAGGACGAAGTTGTCGGTGACAAGTTTGCCGTCGGCGAAGGAGAGGAGGGGCTTGCCCAGGTTCTTGGTAAAGGAGGTGGTGGCCACCGAGGCGAAGGGGATGAGCACCACGACGGTGGCAAAGAGGATGACCAGGATGGTGATGGGGATACGCCACCGGCCAAGGTCCACGATGTTGGGCCGGGTGGACTTGCCCGAAACGGTGATGTACTGTTTTTTGCCCACCACGAAGTTACTGACGTAAAGGACCACGTTGGCGATGACCATGAGGAACACCGCCAGGGTGGTGGCGTCGGTGATGCCGTCCTGGTTGCCGATGCTCACGAAGTCGATGATCCGGGTGGTGACGGTGTGGACCTGTCCCGGGGCCCCGATGATGGAGGGGATGCCGTAGCAGGAGCCGGCGGAGACAAAGACCAGCAGGGCCGCCGCCACGATGCTGGGGGCCATCATGGGCAGGGTGATGGTCCAGAGGGTCTTAAGGGGACTGGCCCCGGAGATCTTGGAAGCCTCCTCCAGGGAGGGGTCCATCTTCTCCATGGCACGGGAGATGGTGATGAAGGCGTAGGGGTAATAGAAGGAGGTCAAAACCCACACCAGGCCCCCCACCGTGTAGATGTTGAAGGGGTTTTCGGCCAGGTGGAGGAGATTTTTCAGAAAGACGTTGAGGGTGCCCACCGAGGGGTTCAGCAGACGGAGCCAGGCCATGGCTCCCACGTAGGGGGGCACCATGTAGGTGGTGACAAAGAGGGTGCGGAAGAATTTCTTGCCGTACAGGTTGGTGCGGCCCACCAGCCAGGCCAGGGGGAAGGCGATGATGACCCCCAGGATCATGGAGCAGGTGGCGGTGATAAGGGTGTTTTTCAGCGCCATCCAGTTCATGGGGTAGGTGTACACCCGCTGGAAGGCGTGGAAGGAGACTCCCCCGTCCGCGGTAAAGGCACGGATGACCAGGTAGAGCATGGGGAGGACCTCAAAGATCACCAGAAAGGCCACAATGGCCAGGATGATGACCCACTTGACGTCAAAGTAAAACCGTTGCTCCTTTTCGGCAGGAACGCTGCCCGGAGACTTTGCGGTGGTCGCTGCGGCCATTACGATCACTCCTTTATGAAGGGATAAGGGATAAGGAAGGGGCGGGGACCGCTGCGAAGCTGTCGCAGCAGCCCCCGCCGCGTTTGGGTCTGTTAAGGGGTCAAGCTAGGTTATTTGCTCTCGGGGATGGTGACGTGCTCCTGGAACTTGGTCCGGATGTCGTCTCTGGACTTGTAGCAGAACTCCCAGTTGACGGGCATGGTGTTCTTCAGGATCTCCTGGGTGGGGATGGCATCGTAGGGGGGCTCGGGATAGGTGGCGACCACAGAGTGCATCCAGCCCTTGACGATGTTCTTCTGGCCCTCGTTGGAAAGGAACCAGTCGGTGATGGCCTGGCAGGCGGCGATGTTGTTGTGCTCGCTCTTGTCAGCGGCGATGGTCATAATGGTGGAGGGGATGACGATGGTGCCGTCGGTGGGGTAGATGACCTCCAGCTGGCTGTCGTCCTCCTCACGCATCTTCAGGATGGACTCCTCCAGGATCATGATGACGTCGCACTCGCCGGTCTCCAGTTTGCCGGCGGCCACGGAGCCGGACTCCACCATGGTGCCCTGCTTGCCCAGCGCCACGAAGTAGTCCTCGCCGTACTTGTCGATGAGGGCGGCCACGGCGGCCATAGCGGTACCGGAGGTCAGGGGGTTGCCCATGGAGGTCTTGCCCTTGACGGCCTCGTTGTAGGCGAAATCATAGAAGCTGTTGGGAATTTCTTCCTTCTTCTTCAGCTCGGGGTTGTAGGCCAGGACCATGTTGCAGATACGCACAGGATACCAGTAGCCTTCCTTGTCGTAATCAAAGGCCAGGGTCTCGGCGGCGGGGGTGACGTAGGGCTCCAGCCAGCCGCCCTCCTTCAGCTCCAGGGAGTAGGCGGGCTCGGCGACCATCAGCATATCGCAGGAGAGCTTGCCGGTCTCGATCTCAGCGGCGACCTTGGTCTGCAGCTTGCCGGTGCCGCCGTAGAAGAACTCCACGTTCAGGTTGGGGAACGCCTTCTTCAGCTCGGGCTTGATGGCCTCGATGATGTCCTCGTACATAGAGGTGTAGATCAGCACGTCGCCGCTGACGTCAGCGGGAGAGGGCTCCGCAGGGGCGGAGCCCTGATCCGGGGTAGGTGCCGGAGCGGGAGCGGGGGCGGGAGCGGGCTCGTTGCCGCCGCCGCAGCCGGCCAGCATGGTCAGCGCCATCACGAGGGCCAGCAGGCCGGCGATGAATCTCTTAGACATGATTTGTTTCCTCCTTAGGTCTTAGAAGTTGGATTCACAGCCGCGTGACACCATCTGGTCAAGCCTTTTTCCGCCCTGCGGCGTTACAAAAACTTGTAAGCCATCAAGGCTGGACTGCGTTTTTGTGCCTTGCAGGGCGGAAAAATACCAGCCCTTTCGGCGCACTTGGAGATACTGAACAGACTCTGAAACAAAACAGGAGCGTGATGGTATTGAAGATCCCAGAGACGATGCAGAAGCTGGTAAAGCCCGTTGGCGGAATCCTTCTGGCCGGGGTCATCCTGGCCGGGGCCGCCGTCTCCCGCCCCCTTTGGGCCAGCCAGGCCGGGAACGGGGCCCAGGCCGCCGCCTCCCGGGAGGAGACGGTGAAGCGGGGGGACCTCACCGTGGGGGTCACCGAGTCCGGGTCCGCCACCCTGGAAAGCAAAATGATCACCTACCCCGTCCGGGTGGAGGTGGAGGAGGTCTACGTCAAGGCCGGCCAGCGGGTCAAGGAGGGGGACCCCCTCTTCAAGGTGGACCTTTCCGCCCTCCAGGATGAGTACAGCACCCTGGAGGCCGCCTACGACACCGCCCTCCTGCGCCTGGAGCAGGCCAAGCAGGACCAGACCACCGGGGCCATCACCGCCAAGTATGACTACGATTCCACCGTCCTCGGCGGCCAGACGGCGGAGACCCAGTACGACTACACCATCAGCGAGATCGCCTACAACCTCTCTGACCAGGAGGACAAGGTGGATGAGCTGGCGGATAAACTCAGCGACCTTCACGACAAGCGGACCGACCTGCGGAGCCAGCGGAGCGAGGCTTCTTCCGCCTACAGCGCCGCCTACACCGCCTACACCGAGGCCCAAGCCCAGTACGCCGCCGGAGAGCTGGACGACGAAGCCCTGGAGGCCGCCCGCCGGGCCATGGAGCTTGCCAAGGAGGAGTACGACCGGGTGGACGAGGAGTACGACAAAGCCTGCGACGATTACACCAGCACCAGCAGCAGCCTTGCCACCGCCCGCCTCAAGCTGGAGCAGCTGGAGAGCCAGGAGGAACTGAACGTCCTCACCGCCGAGGCGGACAAGGAGAAGTCGGTGGCCCAGAGCGGCAACGCCGACACCGTCTACAACGCCACCGTCAGCCAGCTGGCCAGCGCCGTCTCCTCCGCCCGGGCCGAGGTGAACAGCGCCAAAAAGGAGCTGGATAAGATCACCGAGTACATCACCGACGGGATCATCACCGCCCCCATAGACGGCCTGGTGATGTCGGTGAACTGCATTGCCGGGGACGACATGAGCGCCGACAGCGCCCTGGCGGTGCTGGCCACCCAGACCACCTACGTCACCCTTTCGGTGAGCCAGGACGACATCGCCGACCTGGAATTGGGGATGGCGGTGGAGTTGGACTTTGACGCCTACGACGAGGAGGTCTTTACCGGCACCATCGACAGCATCTCCTACAGCGCCGCCCGGATGGGTTCCACCAGCGTCAGCTACACGGTGAACATCCTGTTGGACGGCCACCCGGAGAACATCTACGAGGGGATGACCTGCGACGCCACCTTCGTCACCCGCCAGGAGAAGGACTGCCTCTACCTGCCCTTCCGGGCGGTGACCACCGCCGCCGACGGCACCGAGACGGTGAAGCGGAAGAACGCCGCCGGGGAGACCGAGGTCGTCACCGTCAAGACCGGGTTTTCCGACGGACGCAACGTCCAGATCCTCTCCGGCCTGGAGGAGGGGGACACCGTCCTCATTGAAAGCAGGGTGAACAGCTGATGCGCTTTTCGGAGCTGATCCGCCTGGTGTGGGTCAATATCATGGAGAACAAGTTCAAGGTTCTGCTCACCTCCCTGGGGATCATCGTGGGGGCGGCCACCATCGTCCTGGTCATCGCCATCGGACAGGGGAGCAAGGCCGACGTGGCCGACCAGTTCAAGAACCTCAGCGCCGGGGCCATCGAGGTCCGGTATCAGGCCAGTATGCAGGGGATGGAGAACCAGGGCGGGATGCCCGGGGGATTCCCCGGGGGGATGCCTGGCGGGATGCCCAGTGGCGGCGGCAACCGGGGCGGCAGCGGCGGCGGGTTCCCCGGGGGCGGCTTCCCCGGCGGGGGGAGCGGCAGGAGCGGCGGCATGATAGGCAGCCCCTTCGCCGGGGTGCGGTCCAGGGTGGACGCCACCCTCACCGCCGAGGACGTGGAGGAGATCGCCCTGTTCGTCCCTGACATCACCACCGCCACCATCTCGGCCAGCGGCAGCTACGGCGTCCTGGGCTACGACATGGAGGAGGAAGAGGACTACACCATCGTGGGGGCCTACGCCGCCTACGCCCAGGTCAGCAACCTGGAGCTGGCCCTGGGGGACTTCATCACCCAGGAGGACACCGAGGACCTCTCCCGGGTCTGCGTCCTGGGCAGCCGGGTCTGCGAGGAGATCTTCGGCAGCGCCATGACCGCCTACAACAGCGTCCTCACCATCGACGGCAGGGACTACACGATCATCGGGGTGCTGGAATCCATGGGCACCGTTTCCTCGGGCATCAGCCCGGACACCGCCGTCTACCTGCCCTACACCACGGCGGAAAAGTACCTCTTCGGCAGCTCCATCCAGCCCACCATCACCGTCCTGGCCGAGGACGTGGCCCACGTCCCCCAGGTGATGGAAAACGTGGAGATCACCCTGGCGGACATCCACCCGGGGGTCACCTACACCATCTCCGACGCCGGCAGCAGCATGGAGGCCGCCACCCGGTCGGCCAACACCATGTCCCTGCTTCTTGTGGCCATCGCCAGCATCGTCTTTGTGGTGGGGGGCATCGGCATCATGAACGTGCTGTTCGTCTCGGTCCAGGAGCGGACCCGGGAGATCGGCATCCTCAAGGCCCTGGGCTGCTCCCGGGGGAACATCCTCACCGAGTTTCTCATGGAGGCCAACATGATCTCCACCTTCGGCGGGGTGATGGGGGTGGTCATCGGCTCGGCGCTGATGCCCGTCCTGGGCCGGTTCTCCATGCGGGTGGAGGCATCCGCCGGGGGGATCGTCATGGCCCTGGTCTTTGCCATCCTCACCGGGACCCTGTTCGGATTCTACCCGGCTGCCAAGGCGGCGGCCCTGAAGCCCATCGAGGCTCTGAACCATGAGTAAAGGAGGGTTTCCCATGAAGCGAATGTTTTCCCTTTTCCTGGCCCTCCTGCTCCTGGCGGGCTGCGCCCAAAAGGAGGAGAGCAGCAGTTCCGTCTCCCTTCTTGCCGGGGAGACGGTATCCGGCATCATCACCAAGGTCAACGGCAACGAGATCACCCTGGACCTGGTGACCCTGGCCTCCGACAGGGGCGTCCGGGGAGGCGGGGGAGAGGCCCCCGGCGATGGGGAAGAGGCTCCCTCCGAAGAGCCGCCCGCTTTGGGCGACGGGGAAGAGGCACCTTCCGGGGAACTGCCCGCCATCGGCGATGGGGGAGAGGCGCCCTCCGGCGAAAGACCCTCCTTCGGGGATGGAGCCCAGCAGGGTGAACGGCCCGACCGCGGGAACCGGGAGGGCCGTGGAGAAGGCCGGGGCTCCGGCGGGGAGGACCAGGGGGGAGCGCCCTCCGGTCTGCCCCAGGGGGCCGGGGAACCTCCCGGCGGGGAGCTGCCCCAAGGGCTCCCCTCCTTTGAGGGGGCGGCGGGCTCCGGGGGGAGCCAGAAAAGCTACACCCGCACCGGGGAGACCGCCCTCTACCAGATCCCGGTGGGGGCCACCGTCCTCACCCTCACCGGCACCAGCCGGGGCTTCAACAGCCTGACCACCGACCTTCTGGTGACCATCACCTTCCGGGAGGACGGGGTGACCCCGGGGCAGGTGCAGGTGATCCAGTCTCTATCCTAAGGAGGGGCCTATGGAATCTATCATTCAAATGACCGGCATCAACAAATACTACCAGGTGGGGGAGGAGAAGCTCCACGCCCTGCGGGACGTGGCCCTCACCGTGGAACGGGGGGAGTTCCTGGCCATCCTGGGGCCGTCGGGGTCGGGAAAGTCCACCCTGATGAACATCATCGGCTGCATGGACAGCACCGACACCGGGAGCTACCTTCTGGACGGGGCGGAGATCAATAAGATGAAGGACGACCAGCTGACCCGGGTCCGCAACGAGAAGATCGGGTTCATCTTCCAGAAGTACCAGCTTATTCCCAAGTACAGCGTGATGCAGAACATCTGTATGCCGCTGCTTATCCGGGGACGGAGCCAGCGGGAGGCGGAGGAACTCTGCGCTGAGACGATCCGGCTGCTGGGGCTGGGGGAGCGGGTGCGGCATAAGCCCAGCGAGCTTTCCGGGGGGCAGCAGCAGCGAGTGGCTATTGCCCGGGCGCTGGTGGGGGAGCCAAGCATCCTGCTGGCCGACGAGCCCACGGGGGCGCTGGATTCCAACACTGGCCGGGAGGTGCTGGAGCTTTTTGTCAAGCTCAATGAGTTGGGGAACACCATTGTGATGATCACCCATGACGAGAAGGTGGCGAGGTACGCCCATCGGGTGGTGCGGATCGTGGACGGGGAGTTGATGGCGGGGTGAGCCAAGCACCCGGTAAAAATCGAGCCAGGCAAAGTTTAGGGCCGCCCTTTTCAAAGGGCGGTAGGGTCCAGGGGCGACGCCCCTGGTCGCTCCCGCAGGAGCGAAATACCCCTGGGCGCTAACGGTTGGCAGAATGCAACGACCGGGCCGCCGAACCAAGGCCGCAAATCTATAAAACCGGGCCGCACAAAAAACAAAGAAGCTAAGAAAGGGCGCAAAGTTTCCCTTTCTTAGCTTCTTTTTCTCGAAGTGACAACCTGCGGCCGGTAACGAGCCCGCTCCCACACCCAGCCGCAGGAGCGCCCCTCGTTAGCGCCTTGTACCGCCTGCCCTTCCAGACAGGGCCCCCCAGGGGCCCGAATCTGGAAAGCCAGGGCTAAGATCAAGCAGCCTGTCCCCGAGCAGAACCCGTTGAATCCGGAGCTTCGCCCCGCTAACAAAATCCATCTGGCATTCCCCGGAAGAATATGGTATAATAACAAAAGAAATCAACCCGCCGCCCCTCCGGCCCCGCCGGAAAAGCGGCGGAGAAAGGTGGCCTTTCCTTGGAAAAGATCAAGTTCATCACCGATACCGCCTGTGACATCCCCCTTTCCACCGCCCTGGCCCAGGGGGTGGAGGAAGCTCCCCTCACCGTGACCATCCTGGGCAAAAGCTACCGGGAAAGCTACGACATCAGCCCCCAGGAGTTCTACGACCTCTGCGCCCAGACCAAGGAGCTGCCCGTCTCGGCGGGGGTCAACTCCACCGAATACTTCGACCGGCTGGAAAAAGCCTGGGAGGAAGGGTACAACGCCGTCTGCATCGTCTGCATCAACGCCAGGGGGTCGGTCTGCTACACCGCCGCCTGCCACGCCCGGGACGACTTCTTCGAGGAACACCCCGAGGCCGCCGGGCGGCTCCGGGTGGAGATCGTGGACAGCCGCACCTACTCCATCGCCTACGGCATCCCGGTGATGAAGGCCGCCCGGATGGCCAAAAACGGCAAGAGCCTGGACGAGATCCTCTCCTTCTTCGACGACTGGTTCGACCGGGTGGAGATCTACTTCTGCCCCCTCTCCTTCGAGTTCGTCAAGCGCAGCGGCCGGGTGAGCCGGACCATCGCCTTTGTGGGGGATACCCTGGGCATCCGCCCGGTGATCCACATCATCGAGGGCAAGACCGCCGCCGACGCCAAAGTTCGGGGCAACGGCAGGATCACCGAGGCCATGGAGAAGATCGCCGTCAACCGGATGCTCCCCGCCGGGGACTACGGCATCCTGGTGGGCACCCCCAGGGACCTGGCCGAGGACCTGGAGCGCCGCCTCACCGCCTACACCGGCCACGGGCCGGCGGTGGTGGAGAGCGCCGGGCCCTGCATCACCATCAACGGGGGGCCCCAGCTGGTGGCCTTCTGCTGTCTCAGCCGCACCCCTCGGGGGGAGTTCGGCGTCACCGGCAAGCTGTACCGGGCGGCGGAAAACGCCGCCGGGGCCGCCGTCAAGACCGCCGGGACGGTGGCGGAAGCCGCCGCTAAAACTGCCGCCGCCGCTGCCTCCGCTGCCGCCAAGGCCGGGGAGGAGCTGCTGAAAAACGTGGCGGATAAACTGAACAAGTAGTACCGCAGGGCGGCGGGGATGCCTGCCGCCCTTTTCCTGTCCGATAAAGGAGGTCCCCCTATGCCCGGCCGAACCGCCCTTTCCCCCTGCCAGCAGATCGAGCGCAGCATCATCACCAAATACCGCAAGACCATCTGGAACCGCTTCATCGGCGGGGTCAAGGACTACGGCCTCATCCGGGAGGGGGACCGGGTGGCCGTCTGCATCTCCGGGGGAAAGGACTCCATGCTCCTGGCCAAGTGTATGCAGCAGCTCCACCGCCACAGCGAGGTCCCCTTCGGCCTGGAGTTCCTGGTCATGGACCCGGGCTACCGCCCCGCCAACCGGGAGCTGATCCTCCAAAACGCCGCCCTCATGGAGCTCCCCGTCCATATCTTTGAGTCCCCCATCTTTGAGGTGGTGGCGGACATCCCCAAGTCCCCCTGCTACCTCTGCGCCCGGATGCGCCGTGGGTATCTCTACAGCCACGCCCGAGAGCTGGGGTGCAACAAGATCGCCCTGGGCCACCACTTCGACGACGTGGTGGAGACCATCCTCATGAGCACCCTTTACGGGGCGGAGTACCGGACCATGATGCCAAAGCTCCACAGCACCAACTTTCCGGGGATGGAGCTGATCCGGCCCCTCTACCAGGTGCGGGAGCGGGACATCATCGCCTGGAAGAACTACAACCACCTTTCCTTCCTCCAGTGCGCCTGCCGGTTCACCGAGGCCCTGGGCCGGGAGGATCAGCCGGGGGAGTCCAAGCGCCAGGAGGTCAAGGAGCTCATCGCCGCCCTGCGCCGGGACAACCCCCAGGTGGACGTGAACATCTTCCGCAGCGTCCACAGCGTCAACCTGGACACCGTCATCGGCTGGCGGAGCAAGGCGGAAGGGGAGCACAGCTTTTTGGACGATTACGACGACAAGAAAAAGG